>DASWOE010000385.1:0-3762 GCA_036398875.1 Rhizomicrobium sp. | reverse complement strand
CACGATGTGAAGCTCGCGCCGCACCCACGACTTCTCGTAGGCGTTCTCATATTCCACCAGCCGATCGCCGCCACGGCCGGCCTGAATAGCGGCGAAGGCCGCCTCGGCCGCCAGCATGCCGGTCTTCATCGCGTTGTGGCTGCCCTTGATGCGCGGCACGTTCACGAAGCCGGCGGCGCAGCCGACCAGCGCGCCGCCCGGAAAAGCCAGCTTGGGCACCGATTGCAGTCCGCCCTCGGTGATGGCGCGCGCGCCATAGCCGATGCGCTTGCCGCCTTCGAGATATCCCTTGAGCAGGGGATGCTGCTTCACCCGCTGCATCTCGTCGAAGGGCGAGGTGTAGGGGTTCCAGTAGTTGAGATGCACCACGAAGCCGATGGAGCACAGATTCTCGCCCCAGTGATACATGAACAGGCCGCCGCCGGTGCGGTTGTCGAGCGGCCAGCCCGCCGTGTGCAGCACCAGGCCGGGCTTGTGCTTGTCCTTGGGCAGCTCCCACAGCTCTTTGATGCCGATGCCGAACTTCTGGTAGTCGCGCCCGTCGCCCAGGCTGAAGATGTTGAGCAGCCGCTTGGTCAGCGAGCCGCGCGCGCCTTCGGCGAACAGCGTGTACTTGCCCAGGATGTTCATCCCGGGCGTGAAGCCGGATTTGTGATGGCCGTCCCTGGCGACGCCGAGATCGCCGGTCGTCACGCCCTTCACCACGCCGTTCTCGACGACGAGATCGGCGGCCGGGAAGCCGGGATAGATCTCCACGCCCAGGCCTTCCGCCCTCGCCGCCAGCCATTTGCAGACATTCGACAGGCTGGCGATGTAGTTGCCATGGTTCGACATGAAGGGCGGGAAGATGAAATCGGGAATGCGGAAGCTTCGCGCCGCGCCGAGCAGGTAGAAGCGGTCATCATTGACCGGCGTGTCGAGCGGCGCGCCCTGCTCTTTCCAGTCGGGGATCAGCTCGTCGATGCCGATCGGATCGATCACCGCGCCGGAGAGGATATGGGCGCCGACCTCCGAGCCCTTCTCCAGCAGGCAGACGGTGATCTGCGGATCGATCTGCTTGAGCCGGATCGCCGCCGACAGTCCCGCCGGCCCGCCGCCGACGATGACGACGTCATATTCCATGCTCTCGCGCGCGATCGGCTCTTGCTCGGCCATTGATCTGAAAACCCGATTTATCCCCGTGCGCCCCTTATCGGACGGTAGGATTCGGCGGTCAACCGCCGCTAGGATGGCGGCATGTCGGCTTCCCGAGAGGAAACTCTGTCCGCGCTCCACTGGCTGGTCGAAGCCGGCGCGGACGAGGCCGTCGGCGAGGCGCCGGTCGATCGTTTCGCCCTCCGTTCCGTGCCGCCGCAAGCGCCAGTTCCCAAATCGCCGGAGCCCAGGCCGCTCTCGTCGCCACGACCGGAAGGACCGCGGCCGCTCGCCCAGATCACCCCGGCCAATGTCGCCCCGCTGGCGACCGACGGTTTCAGCACGGCGCTCGAAATCTCGGCGCGCTGCAACAGCCTGCCGGAGCTCAAAGCCGCATTGGAAGCGTTCGAGGGCTCGCAGCTCAGGAAGCTCGCCAAGAACACCGTCTTCGCCGACGGCAATCCCGAGTCGGGCATCCTGTTCATCGGCGAGGCGCCCGGCCGCGACGAGGACGCCGCCGGCCTGCCCTTTGTCGGCCGCGCCGGCAAGCTGCTCGACCGCATGATGGCGGCCATCCATCTCGACCGCACCAGGGCCTACATCATCAACGTGATGCCATGGCGGCCGCCGGACAACCGCAATCCCGATCCCGGCGAGGTCGCGATGTGCATTCCCTTCCTGCGCCGGCATATCGAATTGGCGCAACCGAAGGTCCTGATCCTGCTGGGCGCCGTCTCGGCGCGCCATGTGCTCGGCCTCAATGACGGGATCATGAAACTGCGCGGCCGCTGGCTCGACTATCGCGTGGGTTCCGCCATGATCCCGGCGATGCCGACGCTGCATCCTGCCTACTTGCTTCGCCAGCCCGCCCATAAGAAACTGGCCTGGCGTGACTTGCAGGCCGTCGCCGACCGGCTCGATGAGCTTGGTCTGGGCGCCGAAAACCCGCCCTCCCCTTGAGGGACGGTCTTATGGAACAGGAACATTCGGGCATGCGTCTCGCGACTTTGACGGCATTGGCTTTGGCCGCCACCGCAACGCTCGGCATCGCCCGGGGCGAGCTGCCGCTGCCGACCGACAGCGGCGCCGCGATCTCGGTGCCGATGGAGGTCCTGTCGGCCGCCGACGTCTCGGTCTATCGCCAGGTCTTCGCCGCCGAGCGCGCCGGCCATTTCGACGATGCCCGGGACCTCTACGCCAAGGTCTCCGACCGCTCGCTCGAAGGCTATGTCCTGGCCGAACATTACCTCTCGCCGCACGGCCACGCCGCGCTCGCCGAGCTGATCGACTGGATGCATCAATATGGCGAGCTGCCGATCGCCGACCGCGTCTATCGCCTGGCCGTGCAGCGCGCGTCCAAGAAAGTGAAGAGGCGCCATCATGTCGTCGCCATCGTGATGACCGCGAGCGTGCCGGTGCCCGCCGCCCCGGCGCGGCGGCGCGGCGGCGGCTATGAGGAATTCAGCGATCCCGATCCGCCGCTGACCACCGATGCCGCCCGCACCGTCCAGCCCCAGATCGAGCGCCTCATCAAGGCCGACCAGCCCGAGCAGGCCTACGATCTGGTGCGCCAGGCCCAGGACGGCGGCGCCTCGCCTTACGACCTGGCGCGGCTGATCCAGCGCATCTGTGCCTCCTACATTTCCGGCGGCAAGGACCAGCAGGCCTATGACGCCGCCATGGGCGTCAAGGGCGATATCCGCCAGGCCGTGCCGACGCTCGACTGGTATGCCGGCTTCGCCGCCTATCGGCTCGGCAATTACGAGGATGCCGCCGCGCGGTTCGAGACGCTGGCGGCGTCGCCGAGCGTTCCGAACTATCTGCGCTCGCAGGCCGCGTTCTGGGCCTCGCGGGCCGAGCTGCGCGACGGCGATCCGCAACGCGTGATCACGCTTCTGCAGGCGGCGGCGCGCGAACAGCCGACCTTTTACGGCCTGCTGGCCGAGAAGATTCTCGGACAGGACACCCAGACCAGCTTCCGCGATCCGGTGCTCACGGCGCCCGATTTCGGCGTCATCATGGCCTCGCCCGCCGCGCGCCGCGCGGTGGCGCTGACCCAGATCGGCGAGGAACGCGCCGCCGTGCCCGGCGAGCTCAACCGCGCCTTCGGCGAGAGCGACGGCAGCCACGACATGGGCTATGCCGCGCTGGCGCGGCGCATGAACATCCCCAATATCGAGCTGCGCGCCAGCGAGACGGCGGCACGCAACGGCGTCCTGCTCACGGGCCTGTTTCCGGTGCCGGGCTACAAGCCGGACGGGGGCTACACCATCGATCCGTCGCTGGTGCTTGCCTTCATCCGCTGCGAAACGCGTTTCGTTCCCGACGCCGTGTCGAAGGCCGGCGCGCGCGGATTGATGCAGCTGATGCCGGGCACCGCCGCCAAGTTCGGCGGCAACGGCGCGGTCGAGGCGCTCAGCGATCCCACCTACAACATGTCGATCGGGCAGCGTTACGTCGCCTATCTGCTCGACAATTACGGCGGCAATCTCGTGCAGGTCTCGGCGGAGTACAACGCCGGGCCGATGCGGCTGGCGCAATGGATCAACGCGCGGGCCGGCAAGGAAGACGACGCGCTCGCCTTCATCGAGAGCATCGGCATCAGCGAGACGCGCTATTACGTGAAGC
>DASWOE010000384.1:0-6039 GCA_036398875.1 Rhizomicrobium sp. | reverse complement strand
CCGCGCCGGAGGACTGGCCGGCATCGCCCCACGCGGCACGCATCTTCGCCGTCGTCGCGCCCAACAGGAACAGCGCCTCCGCCGACATCGCGACGCTGTCGTTCTCGTGCCCGCCGAAATAGAGGGCATAGCGGTTGTCGGCCAGGAATTTTCCGACGGCGTAGGTTTCGGCGACCGACAGATGGCCGTGCTCGAACTGGATGATCGCGGGACGGTATCTGCACAGATCGATCGTCTGCAGGACCTGGAAGTCGTAGCCTTCGACGTCGATCTGCAGGACATCGAAGTCCTGGAAGCCGTTCTTCTCAACGACGTGGTTGAGAGTCACCGACGGCACTTCCAGGCGCGCGAGATCCTTTTCGCTCACGCCTGCCTGCTCGGCGACAACCTTCGGATTGGTGGAGGTGATGGTGACGCTGCGCGGCATGGACGCCGATTTCGAGATATCGACGTCGGCGACACGATAGAGCACCAGGCTGCCGCCGCCGTTCGAGATGGCGAGGTTCTCGAAGATCAGGCGCGCGCCATGGAGACTGTAATTGGTCTTGAGCCGTTCGAAGATATCCGGCTGCGGCTCGATCAGAACGCCGCTCCATTGATGGCTTTCGACATAGCGGCGGAGGGGATCGCTGTACACCCCGTCATTGGCGCCGACCTGGATGAAGCGCAGCGGACGCCCCAGCCGGCCCATCACGGCCTGCACCGCGACGTCGAAGACCGGCAACGGGATATAGCCGGCGGGCGCCTTGCGGAACTCGATACCCCGCCGGCGCAGCGCGGACTGGATCGTGTTCTTCAACCACATGGCGCGACGCTCCCGGTCGTTGCGGTGCCGGCAGCGCGAACGCCGCCTTTACGATCCTGATGAATGGTGACGGTTCTCATCGGTAGGGCGCGTCCAGTTCGAGGTTGCGCGCGATTTCGCGCTCCCAGCGGTCGCCGTTCGCGAGCAGCCGGTCCTTGTTGTAATAGAGCTCTTCGCGCGTTTCGGTGGCGTATTCGAAATTCGGCCCCTCCACGATCGCATCGACCGGGCAGGCCTCCTGGCACAACCCGCAATAGATGCACTTCACCATGTCGATGTCGTAGCGCGTGGTGCGGCGCGAGCCGTCTTCGCGCGGCTCGGCCTCGATCGTGATGGCCTGGGCCGGGCAGATCGCCTCGCACAGCTTGCAGGCGATGCAGCGTTCTTCGCCGTTGGGATAGCGGCGCAGCGCATGTTCGCCGCGGAAGCGCGGCGACAGCGCACCCTTTTCGAACGGGTAGTTGAGCGTCGGCTTGGGCGCGAAGAAATAGCGCATCGCGAGAAAGAAGCTCGTGATGAACTCCCAGAAGAATATCTGGCGCGCGGTGCGGTCTAGCGAAGCCATGGCTGCCTCACAGATGGGGACGGACGAAGAGCACCCAGCCCGCCGTCACGACTACCCAGAGCAGCGACGTCGGCAGGAAGACTTTCCAGCCCAGCCGCATGAGTTGATCGTAGCGATAGCGCGGCACGATCGCCTTCACCATCGCAAAGAGAAAGAAGAAGAACAGTATCTTGATCAGGAACCAGAACACGCCCGGCACGGCATTGAGCGGCCAGATGTTTGCCGGCGGCAGCCAGCCGCCCAGGAACAGGATCGTGCACATCGAGCACATCAGCATGATGCTGACGTATTCGCCCAGGAAGAACAGCATGAACTGGGTGGCCGAATATTCGACGAAGAAGCCGGCGACCAACTCCGATTCCGCCTCGACCAGGTCGAAGGGCGGGCGGTTGGTCTCCGCCAGGGCCGAAACGAAGAAGATCGGCAGCATCGGAAACAGGATCGAGAACACGAACCAGCCGTGCTCCTGCGCCCGCACGATGGCGGAAAGGTTCAGCGAGCCGGCGAACAGCAGAACGGTGATGATGACGAAGCCGATCGAGACTTCGTAGGACACCATCTGCGCCGCGGCGCGCAGGGCCGACAGGAAGGGATATTTCGAGTTCGAGGCCCAGCCTGCCATGATGATGCCGTAGACGCCGAGCGAGGACATGGCGAAGAGATAGAGAATGCCGACATTGATGTCGGCGATCACCCAGCCATCGGCCAGCGGGATGACCGCCCAGCCGGCAAAGGCGAGCGTGGCGGTGACCAGCGGCGCGAGGAAGAAGATTACCTTGTTCGCGCTCGAAGGAATGATGACTTCCTTGACCATGAACTTGATCAAATCGGCGAAGGTCTGGAACAGGCCGAAGGGGCCCACGACATTGGGTCCGCGGCGCATCTGGACCGCCGCCCAGATCTTCCGGTCGGCCAGCAGGATAAAGGCGATCGAGACCAGCAGCACGACGTCGAAGACGACGATCAGGACCGCCTGGCTCAGGAACCAGGCCCAGCCATAGGGCAGACCGAGCGACTGGAACGTGCCGATAAGCGCCATGCCCTACTCCGCCGCCATCTTCGTGGAGCCGGTGACGAATTCGCGGCTGCACTCGGCCATGGTCGCGCTGGCACGCGCAATGGGATTGGTCAGATAATAATCGGTCATCGCGCTGCCCAGCGGCGTTGCCGTATCGAGCGGACGCTCGGCGCCGATCTGCGGCCAATCCGTCGCGCCGGCGCCGCCATGCGGCACCAATTCGTGGTGGTCGGCGAAGTGCGGCGCGTCGGCGACCATCGCGGCGCGCAGCGCGTCGAGCGTGTCATATGGCAGGCGCTTGCCCAGCACGTCCGACAGCGCGCGCAGGACGGTCCAATCCTCCTTCGCGTCGCCCGGCGGGAAGACGGCGCGGTGCGCCGGCTGCACGCGGCCCTCGAAACTGACGTAGAGGCCTTCCTTCTCGGTATAGGCGGCGCCGGGCAGGATGACGTCGGCATTGTGGGCGCCGGCATCGCCATGGCTGCCCTGGTAGACCACGAAGGCGCGGCCGAGATGAGCGACATCGCATTCGTCGGCGCCGAGCAGATAGACGAAGTCGATCTCGCCCTTTTGCGCGCCATCGACGATAGCCGCCACGTCGCGCCCGCCCTCGCCCGGCACGAAGCCGAGATCGAGCGCCGCCACGCGGCTGGCCGCGGTGTGCAGAATATTGAAGCCGTTCCAGCCGCCTTCGGCCGGTCCGCCCGCGGGTCCGATCATGCCGGTATCGGCCGCGATCCGGGCGGCGAGCCTGAGGATCGCGGCGCCGTCGGCGCGCGCAACCGCGTCGGCGCCGACAATGAGCATCGGCCGCTTAGCCTCGCGCAGCACCGCCGCGAAGTCGTGCCCGCCATTGGCGACCTGCTCCAGCACATCGACTCCGGCGCCGATATCCTTGACCGGATAGGTCTGGTCCATGGTCACGCCGATGCCGGCGATCTGGACATTGCCGTTCGACCAGGCCTTGCGGATGCGCGCGTTCAGGACCGGCGCGTCCCAGCGCGGATTGGCGCCGACGATGAGGATGGCATCCGCCGCCTCGACGCCCGCAATGGTGGTGTTGAAGAGATAGGATTGGCGCGCGCCGCCGAGCTTGGCACCGTCCTGGCGGCAATCGATGTTCGGAACGCCGAGCGCGGCCATCAGGTCCTTGAGCGCCTTGATCTCCTCCGCCGCGGCGAGGTCGCCGACGATGGCGGCCATCTTGTCCGGCGTGGTTGCAGCGACCCGCGCGGCGACGGCGGCAAAGGCCTCGCCCCAGGTCGCGGGCTGCAGCTTTCCGGACTTGCGGACATAGGGTCGATCGAGGCGCTGGCGCATCAGGCCGTCGCAGGCGTGGCGCGCCTTGTCGGAGATCCACTCCTCGTTCACGTCCTCGTTGAGGCGCGGCAGGACGCGCATGACCTGGGGGCCGCGCGTATCGACCACGATGTTGCAGCCCTGGGCGTCCATCACGTCGATGGAGTCGGTGTGGCGCAGCTCCCAGGGGCGCGCGGTGAACGTATAGGGCTTGGACGTCAGCGCGCCGACCGGGCAGAGATCGACGACGTTGCCGCTGAGTTCGGAGGCGAAGGCCTTTTCGAGATAAGTCGTGATCTCCATGTCCTCGCCGCGGCCGGTGGCGCCGAGGTCGGGAACGCCGGCCACTTCGGTGGCGAAGCGGATGCAGCGCGTGCACTGGATGCAGCGGGTCATCACCGTCTTGACCAGCGGCCCCATATATTTGTCTTCGACGGCGCGCTTGTTCTCGTGGAAGCGGTTGAAGGCGGCGCGGCCATAGCCCATCGCCTGATCCTGCAGGTCACACTCGCCGCCCTGGTCGCAGATCGGGCAATCGAGCGGATGGTTGATGAGCAGGAATTCCATCACGCCTTCGCGGGCGCGGCGCGCGATCGGGGAGTTCGTGTTGATCTTCGCGGGCGTGCCGTCGCGGTTCGGCATGATGTCCTTGATCTGCAAGGCGCAGGAGGCCTGCGGCTTGGGGGCGCCGACCCATTCGACCAGGCACATGCGGCAATTGCCGGCAACACTAAGGCGCTCGTGATAGCAGAAGCGCGGGATCTCGGCCCCGGTGCTCTCGCAGACCTGGAGCAGCGTGGCGTTGTCGTCCGCCTCGACTTCGTGGCCGTCGATGATGAGCTTGCGGCTAGCCATTCCAAACTCCGCTGTCATGGCCCGCAAAAGCGGGCCATCCCGGCGACGCCGCGCTGCCGATGCACGAGACGCTCCGATTCACTTGCACCGTTCGCGGCGCACCAACTGGGTGGCCCGCTTTTGCGGGCCATGACAGTTGGATGGGGGGATAGAGCATCATCATCGCCCTACTCCGCCGCCATCGGTTGCCGGGCACGCGCGGCGATGCGCCGTTCGAGCTCGGGACGGAAATGGCGGATCAGGCCCTGGATCGGCCAAGGCGCGGCGTCGCCGAGCCCGCAGATCGTGTGGCCCTCGCACTGCTTGCCGACTTCCCAGAGCTGGTCGATCTCCTCGACACGGGCGTCGCCGGTTTCGAGCCGGCGCATCACGCGCCACATCCAGCCGGTGCCTTCGCGGCAGGGCGTGCACTGGCCGCAGCTCTCATGTTTATAGAAATAAGCATAGCGCGCGATGGTCTTCACCAGGTCGGTCGACTTGTCCATCACGATGACGGCCGCGGTGCCGAGCGAGGAGTTCGCCGCCTTCAGCGCGTCGAAATCCATCAGCACGTGGTCGCACACCGATTTGGGGATCATCGGGCAGGAGGCGCCGCCCGGGATCACGGCGAGCAGGTTGTCCCAGCCGCCGCGCACGCCGCCGGCGTATTTCTCGATCAGCTCGCGCATCGGGATGCCGAGGCTCTCCTCGACCACGCAAGGCGCGTTCACATGGCCGGAGATCTGGAAGAGCTTGGTGCCGGTGTTGTTGGGACGGCCGAAGCTGGCAAACCATTCGGGGCCGCGGCGCATGATGGTCGGCACCACGGCGATGCTCTCGACATTGTTCACCGTCGTCGGACAGCCATAGATGCCCATATTCGCCGGAAAGGGCGGCTTCATGCGCGGCAGGCCCTTCTTGCCCTCGAAGCTTTCGAGCAGCGCGGTCTCCTCGCCGCAGATATAGGCGCCGGCGCCGTGATGGACGAAGAGGTCGAAGTCCCAGCCGTGGATGTTGCCCTTGCCGATCAGCCGCTCGGCATAGCACTCGTCGATCGCGGCCTGCAGCGCCTCGCGCTCGCGCACGAATTCGCCGCGGACATAGATATAGCAGGTGTGGGCCCGCATCGCGTAACTGGCGATCAGGCAGCCCTCGATGAGATGATGCGGATCGTTGCGCATGATCTCCCGGTCCTTGCAGGTGCCGGGCTCCGATTCGTCCGCGTTGATGACGAGATAGTGCGGCCGGTCCTTCACCTCTTTCGGCATGAAGGTCCATTTGAGGCCGGTGGCGAAACCGGCGCCGCCGCGGCCGCGCAGGCCCGACTTCTTCACGACGTCGCAGATCGCCTCGGGCGTCATCTCGAGGATCTTCCCGGTGCCGTCCCATAACCCGCGCGCCTTCGCGCCGGCGACGGACTTGTCCTCGAAGCCGTAGATGTTGGTGAAGATGCGGTCCTTGTCAGCGAGCATCAGGCGGCCTTTTGCGAATAGGCAAATCCCGCAGATTTCAGGCGCA
>DASWOE010000383.1:0-10180 GCA_036398875.1 Rhizomicrobium sp. | reverse complement strand
CATCGCATCGCCCATCCGCACCATGCCCAGGCCGGTCGCCGGCGCGCGGTCGCCGTACCAGGCGATGACGGCGCCCGGCGCCATGGCGGGGTCCATCGCCGCCTCGGCGCGCGCCAGCAGCGTATCGTGCAGCGGCCAGTCGGGATTGTTCCGGGCGAACCCGTCGATTTCGGCGAAGGAGGCGCCGCCGTTCTTGTCCAGCAGATAGCGCCAGGTGATCAGCCGCGTCGCCATCGCGTCATGGCCCTGCGTCGCCAGCCCGCGCGCCGCGGTCCAGTCGCCGCGGTCGGCGGCGTCGAAGGCGCGGCTGTAGACGTCGTGATCGCCGGCGCTCAGGGCATGGGTCGCGCTGGCGCGCCGCTCATGGTCGGGCGTGTAGCCGGCGTCGGTCGAGCCGTCGGGAATCGGCTGCATCATCACGACGCCGCCCTGCTGCGTCAGCCCGCTGGGCAGGCCGGTCTGGCCCTGCGCCGCCAGCGCCGCCAGCGCCAGGGCGGCGACGGAAAGAATGGCTCGGCCTGGCGTCATCGCGTCGTTCGTCCTGCGCAAATAGCTGTCGTTTCGAAATCACGGCGATATGGCGAAGTGAAGGCCATCGCGAATCTTACCTTACGCGGGACGCGCGCGCCCGTTCCCGACGCGCGGCGCCTTGCCGCCGCAGGGCGCGCCCCTTAGGTTGCGCCAAAACCGACCCAAAGGCCGTCCATGGCGTTCGCGCGCGACCGAATCAAAGGCTCCATTCCCGCCCTCATCACCCCTCTGAAGGACGGCAAGGTGGACGAGGCCGCGTTCCGCAAGCTGGTGAACTGGCAGATCGCGGAGGGCAGCCACGGCCTGGTGCCCTGCGGCACCACAGGCGAATCGCCGACGCTGAGCCACGAGGAGCACAGGCGGGTGGTCGAGCTCTGCGTCGAGGAGGCGGCGGGCCGCGTGCCGGTCATCGCCGGCGCGGGCTCCAATTCCACCGAAGAGGCCATCGCGCTCACCCGCCATGCCAAGGCGGTCGGCGCCGATGCGGTGCTCTCGGTCACCGGCTATTACAACAAGCCGTCGCAGGAGGGGATGTACCGCCATTTCGCGGCGATCGCCGAGGCGGTGGACATCCCGATCCTGCTCTACAACATCCCCGGCCGCGCCATCGTCGAGATCTCGGTGGAGACCATGGGCCGGCTGTCGAAGCTGCCCAATATCGTGGGCGTCAAGGACGCCACCGCCAATCTCATGCGCCCGACGCGCGAGCGCGCCGCCTGCGGCCATGACTGGCGGCTGATGTCGGGCGAGGACGGCACCGCGCTGGGCTACATGGCCCATGGCGGCCATGGCTGCATCTCGGTCACCGCCAATGTCGCGCCGCGCCTCTGTGCCGAGTTCCAGAACGCCTGCCTGCAGGGCGCCTTCGAGAAGGCGCTGCAGCTCCAGGACCGGCTGATGCCGCTGCACGATGCGATGTTCTGCGAGCCGAGCCCGGCGCCGGCGAAATACGCCGCCTCGCTGCTGGGCCTCGCCACCGACGAGGTGCGCCTGCCGCTGGTGGCCGCCACCGACGCCGCCCGCGCCACGGTGAGGGCGGCGCTGGCGAAGGCGGGGATTACCGCCTAAGAAGCCCACCCATTTCTTGCCGCTCCGCATTGGGTTGGCGGGCGGCGATGCGGAGCGGCAAGAAAAATGCCCAAGAAAAAGGACGACGGCACCAAAATCGTCGCGGACAACCGCAAGGCGCGCTACGCCTATGCCATCGACGACACCATCGAGGCCGGCATCATGCTGGTCGGCTCCGAGGTCAAGTCGCTGCGCAGCGGCAAATCGACGATCTCCGAATCCTACGCCTACGCCAAGGACGGCGAGCTGTTCCTGGTGAACGCCTATATCCCCGAATACACCCAGGCCAGCCGCTTCAACCACGAGCCCAAGCGCTCGCGCAAGCTGCTGGTCCACAAGCGCGAGGCGGGCAAGCTCGCCGCCGCGATCCAGCGCGAGGGCATGACGCTCATTCCGCTGCGCCTTTATTTCAATCCGAAGGGAATCGCCAAGGTCGAGCTCGGCATCGCCAAGGGCAAGAAGCTGCACGACAAGCGCGAGACCGAGAAGCAGCGCGACTGGCAGCGCGACAAGGCGCGGCTGATGAGAGACAAAGGGTAGAGCCGTGCGGGTCGTCGTGGTGGGGACCTCCGGTTCGGGCAAATCGACGATAGGAGAGGCACTGTCGGCCGCGCTTCGCATACCCTTCGTCGAGATCGATGCGATCAACTGGCAGGCGAACTGGCGCGACCTCCAGACCGACGATCCCGCTGAATTCAAGCGCCGCGTCGCCGCCGCCACCCAAGGCGATGCCTGGATCGTCGCCGGCAATTACAGCGTGGTGCAGCCGCTGTTCTGGCCGCGCGCAACCCATGTCGTGTGGCTCGATTATCCGCGCGGCGTGGTCATGCGCCGGGTGATCTGGCGCTCGCTGGTCCGCGCCCTGGACCGCCACGAATTGTGGCCCGGCACCGGCAACCGCGAGCGCTTCTGGCACTGGCTCGACGCCGACCATCCCATCCGGTGGGCCTGGAAGACGCACGCGCGCAACCGGGCACGCTATGCCGCCATGGCGGCCGATCCGGCGAACGCGCATATCGCTTTCCTGCGCCTCGCCGATCCGCGCGAGGCGGCTGCGGCCGTAGCGCGGCTGGCGCGGGAGAAGGGATGACGGCGGTGCTTGTGATCTGCGTCCGCCGGATTACATTTGCCCCGGAGGACGGCATCTCATGAGCGACGACGACGAACCCGCGCTGATCGGCCGGATCAAGGACAAGCTCGTCCGCTCCAAGCAGGAATGGGCGCAGGACAGGCGCCTGATCACCGGCCGCCCGGACCTTGGCCATGTCAACCGCCTGCCGCCGGGCCAGCGCGAGGTGAAGAACTGGCCCGTGCTCGATCTCGGCGTCCAGCCCGACGTCAAGCCGGAGAAGTGGCGGCTGCAGATCCTGGGCCTGGTCGAGAATCCGGTCGCGCTGACGCTCGAACAGTTCAAGGCGCTGCCGCAGGACGAACAGGTGAGCGATATCCATTGCGTCACCGCCTGGAGCCGCTTCGACAATCACTGGCGGGGCGTGCGTTCGAAGACGCTGCTCGATCTCGTCAGGCCGAAGGCCGACGCCAGGCACATCGTCTTCCACGCCTATGACGGCTACACCACCAATGTGAAGACGGAGGTCTTCGCCGACGCCAATGTGCTGCTGGCCCATTCCTGGGAGGGCGAGCCGATCGCGCGCGCCCATGGCGGCCCGGTGCGCGTGGTGGTGCCCGACTGGTATTTCTGGAAGAGCGCCAAATGGGTGACGCGCATCGTCTTCCACGCCCAGGACAAACCAGGCTTCTGGGAAACCCGCGGCTACCACAACGAAGCCGATCCGTGGAAGGAAGAGCGGTATTCGTGAGCCGAGCTACGGCACGCATCGCCGCGATCTATAGGGCCTTGCGCGCCGCGACCCAGAGGAACGGCAGACCTTCCTCGCCGGGCAGATCCTGCGCCGCCAGTTCGTGCATCTCGACCGCAAATCCCGCATCCGCCAGGAGCCGCAGGCTCGTCTCGGCAGCGGGATGGCTGAAATAGTTCGGTTCGCCCAGCCAGTCCTGCGTCCGCCCGTCGGTCTCTCCGGCGCCGAGGCTCGCGAAGAACACGCCGCCCGGCTTCAGCCAGCGCGCGACGCGCGCGAACATCTCGCCATGTTCCTCGCGCGGCAGATGCGTGATCGCATAGAAGGCGCACACCGCGTCGAAAGCGGCGGCGGCGAAGTCGAGCGCCATCATGTCGGCACAGAGGATCGTCGCGCCCGGCACGTTCGCCCTCGCCAGCGCGACCTGTGCCGGCGAAATGTCGGCAGCCATCACCCTGGCCCTTGCCGCCAGAGCCGCCGTCACCGGCACGCCGGCGCCGCAGCCCAGCTCCAGCACCGCCGCGTCCGCGGGCAGCAGCGCCAGCAGCCGCGCGAGGTAGTGCGCCCGTACCTGCGAGCCGCCCGACCAGTCGAGATAGCGCGCCGCGATGGCGTCATAGGCGTCGCGCACCGTCCGCTTGCGTTCGTCCATCAGATTTGCGGCATCGCCGCGATCTTCGCCTGCTTCACCACCGTGTCGAACATCGCTTCCGTCAGCACGCCGGTGTTGGTGTTGTAGCGCGAGCAGTGATAGCTCGAAATCAGCGCGATCGCGCCGATCCGGTACGCCGCGCCATGGCCGAATTTGTGCGCCGATTTCTTCGCGCCCAGCGCGTCGCACACGCTGTCATGCGCGATTTTCCCCAGCGCCAATATGGCGCGCAGATGCGGCAGGTCCGCAATCGTCGGCGCCAGGAACTGCCGGCAGGTCCTGATCTCCGCCGGCGTCGGCTTGTTCTGCGGCGGCACGCAGCGCACCGCGTTGGTGATGGCGCAGTCGTGCAGCACCAGCCCGTCATCGATCCTCTTGTCATAAGTGCCGCGCGCCAGCCCGTGCCGGGTCAGCGTCGCGTAGAGCAGCTCGCCCGCATAGTCGCCGGTGAACGGCCGCCCGGTGCGGTTGGCGCCGTGCAGCCCCGGCGCCAGCCCGACGATCAGGAGCCGCACGGCGTGCGGCCCCCCGAAGGTCGGCACCGGCGCGTTGAAGTAGTCCGGAAATTCCCGCCGGTTGGCGTGGCGGAAATCCTTCAGCCGCGGACAGAGCGGACAGTCCTTCGCGGGCTCTGCGCTCACGCCGTCTGGGCGTAATGCGGGCTCGATCCGGCGGCGGCGTTTGCGGCCGCCGAGCGCGGGCCGCCCTCGCGCGCGATCTGCGGCTTCAGCTCTTCCAGCTCGATGAAGTTGTCGGCCTGGCGGCGCAGCTCGTCGGCCGCCATCGGCGGCTGGGTGCGCACCGTCGAGACGATGCTGACGCGGCGCCCCTTGCGCTGGACCGCCTCCACCAGTTTGCGGAAATCGCCGTCGCCGGAGAAGATCACGATGTGATCGACCTGCTCGGAAATCTCCATCACGTCGATGGCGAGCTCGATGTCCATGTTGCCCTTCACGCGGCGGCGCCCCTGCGCGTCGGTGAATTCCTTGAACGGCTTGGTCACGACCGCGAAGCCGTTGTAGTCGAGCCAATCGACAAGCGGCCGCAGCGGCGAGAACTCCTGATCCTCCGCCACCGCGGTATAGTAGAAGGCGCGGACCAGGATGCCCTTGCGCGCGAACAATTCCAAAAGGCGCTTATAATCGATGTCGAACTGCAACCCCTTCGCCGCGCCGTACAGATTGGCGCCGTCGATGAAGATAGCCAGTTTCTCCTGCGGATAGAAAAGCATATGTGCTCCTGTTCAATCGATGGTCCGACCGGCAAGTACCCCCCGATCACCGAAGCCACTTCTACGCCAAGTTCGCGGCGCGGCAACAGCGGAATTGCAAAATGATTTTCATCGCGCTGGGCGCCAATCTCGCATCGTCCGTCGGATTTCCGGCGCAAACATTGCTCGCGGCGCTCGATCGCCTCGCCGCAAGCGGAATAACCGTACTGTCCGTATCTGCATTTTATCGCACGCCCGCCTGGCCGGATCCCGGCGATCCGCCCTTCGTCAACGCGGCGGCGCGCATCGACACCGCCCTCTCGCCGCAGGCGCTCATGACACGCCTGCACGATATGGAAACCGCGTTCGGGCGCATCCGTTCCGCGCGGAACGCGCCGCGCACGCTGGACCTCGATCTCATCGACTATGACGGGCGGGTGGAGGAGGGCCCGCCGATCCTGCCGCATCCGCGGCTGTCGGAACGTGCTTTCGTGCTCGTGCCGTTGCGCGACCTCGCGCCCGATTGGCGCCATCCCGCGACGGGCAGGTCGATCGGCGCGCTGCTGGAGGCGCTGCCGCCCGGGGCCGGCCTACCCGAACGCCTCGACGGCCGGGGCTGAGCCGGATGCGCGCGGTCGAGCCGTCGCGGCGCTCGGGCGAAAAGTGCGGGGCGCGCCTGCGCCGGCGGCGCGCCTCTGCTAACCTCGCCCGTCATCTCCCGAGCGGATTCGCCATGCAGGGCTTCGGCATATTCCTTCCTCCCTTGGTGGCCTTCGTCCTCATCCTGAGGCGTGGGCTCAAGCCCCAGCGCATCAAGCCCGACCGCCTCTGGGTCTTTCCGGTCGCGATCACGATCTTGGCGTTGGCGACGCTCTCGAACGGCAAGCCGCCGGATCCGGTGGCGATCCTCGTCTATGTCGGGGCGGCGGCCGCGGGCGGCGCGCTCGGCTGGTTCACCACCCGGCACATCGAGCTGACGCTGGACGACAAGACCGGCACGGTGATGAGCCAGCCGACGCTGCTCGGCACCGCCATGACCGCCGGCGTCTTTCTTGCCCGCTTTGCGGTCGATGCCGCGACCGGCACCGGGCCGGGGGGCGGCTGGAAGGGCTTTGCCGTCCAGCACGGCGCGAGCCTGGCGCTGATCACCAGTGCCGGATTGCTGTTCGTCGCCGCGCGCGGCGTAACGCGCGCCTGGCACATGCGCCAGCGCATCCATCCGATGCTGGCGGCGCACAAGGCCGACAACTCGCCCTCCTCTTGAAGGCGGGTCGAAAAATGCGAAGCTTTTTTCGGGGAGGGGCCTCTTTGCCGGGCGCCAAGCGAGGATGCCATGCCCAATGACGAAGCCTGGGTCGCGCGCCTCAACGCCGTAAACCAGGACCGGCTGCCCGGCATGGTCGGCATGGTCGTGACGCATGCCCAACCCGGCCTGATGCGCGCCCGGATGGCGGTCAAGCCGGCGCTGGTCGCGCCGATCGGCTTTCTCTTCGCGCCCGCGCTGGTGACGCTCGCCGACACGCTCTGCGCCTATGGCACGACGCTGCCGCAAGGCGCGACCGGCTTCACCACCGCCGAGCTCAAATGCAATTTCATGAGCACCATCACCGAGGGCGCGGCGCTGTGCGAAGCGCGCCGCGTCCACAACGGCCGCACCACGCAGGTCTGGGACGCCGAGCTGGCCGCCGAAGCGGGCGGCAAGCTCATGGCGCTGTTCCGCTGCACCCAGATCATCCTGTGGCCGAAGCCGCCGGCATCCTGAGCGGTCCAGCGGCGCTATTCGCCAAGTTGAAAGGCTGGTAGATTGAAGAACGCGAATATCGGAGGCGCTGCAGGTGCCGGAAGCGACAGTGGACGATAATGGCGGCGCCGGAGATCATGCGGAAATCTGGAATAAAGAGCGGCTTCGCTGCCGCGAAGTCATAAATTCGACCTCCCGATACATCGTTTTCATCAACCTGGACGACAAGGTGAGGTGGGAAACGACCCGCCAGTTCGATCGGGTCAGGACCAGCGACGAGAGACACAGTGTCGTCGATCACGACGCCATCGTGAACAACTGCACCCTGCTTCTGGCCGCGCCGCGCGAAGGGCTTTCCCCCGAAGTCTGGCGCGAATACCAGATGCTGCTGGGCCAGGCGCTGACATGCTGCCTGAAGAACGACTACGTGAACGGAGCCGCGATTTTGGAGGGAGGGCGGCAGTTCATGCGCGCCCGCAGCGAGGAGCGCTCGCGCTTCTGGTATCTTTCGGCGAGCGGCGTATCGACTCTGCCGCCCTTGGTGCTGGGGCTGCTGCTTTGGGCGGGCCGCGATTTTGTCGAAAGAGTCCTGGGCTCCGACTTCCTGTGGCTGGCCATGGCGGCCACGCTCGGAAGCGTGGGCGCCCTGCTGTCGGTCATCTTGCGCAGCGGAAAGCTCAATTTCGACAGTTTTGCCGCCAAGCGGCTGCATTATCTTGAGGCCGGATCGCGCATCGTGGCCGGCGCGATTTCGGGCATGTTGGTGGCGTTCGCGGTGAAATATCGCATCGTGTTGGGCGGCTTGACCGCCGATCCCGGCATGATGAACGGAATCATGATGCTGGGCGCGCTGGTGGGCGGTTCGGGGGAGCGGCTTGCGAGCTCCATCATATCGACCTTCGAAGGCGCCAAAGTCGATATCGCGGAAAGACCGGTCTCCGCGAGATAGGCCCCCGCCCGAAGACGGCGCTGACCATGGCTTGCCTTGTCGCTCGTCCCTCTATACTTTCCGCCGCCTTCTGCCCGGTCTTAAGCCGATTTGCGCCCCTTTTGGCGTCTAAGACCTTGAACGACAAGGATTTCCATGGCCCGCGTTACCGTTGAAGATTGCGTCGATAAGGTCCCCAACCGCTTCGACCTGGTGCTGATCTCGGCGTTCCGCGCCCGCCAGCTCTCCGGCGGCGCCGAGCCGCTGGTCGATCGCGACCGCGACAAGAACCCGGTCGTGGCGCTGCGCGAGATCGCCGCCAAGGAGGTCAAGCCCGACGAGACCAAGGAAGAATTCATCAAGAGCATGCAGAAGCATGCCGATGTCGATGAGCCGGAAGAAGCGCGTCCCGATACCGACGATGCGCGCGAGGACAGCATGTCCCGCCAGGTGACCGAGGAAGAATTGCTGCGGGCGCTGACCTCCGAAGCCCAGCGCCGCGCCGAACCGCAGCCGGAGCCGGAAGCCGACTACGAAGAGTAAGTTGGCAGGCGCATCGCGCGCGGCCGCGCGATCTGGCGCGTAAACGGCTCGCGCGATCGTGATGACGCGCACGCCGCTGGGGGCGTCCGGCGGCGCCGCAGCGATAGCGCGCCGCGTCGCTTTTGCGCCATCGTCGCATTAGGGTTGCGCCCGATCGATGCATGGCGCCAACAAACAGGAGACTAGAACGATGCGGCGTTTCGGAACGGCTTCTTTGGCGCTGTGCCTGGTGACGGGCTTGTCCAGCCTGCCGGCGCCGGCGCAGACCGCGCCCGCCACAACCGCGCCGCCCGCCGTCACCGACGGCTCGGACCGCATCATCTGCCGCGTCGAGCCGCCGCCGACCGGCTCGCATCTGGGCTCGCAGAAAGTCTGCGCCACCCAGGCGGAATGGAATGCGCTGTACCATGGCGACCAGAAGCCCAATTCGCGGAACAATCTGCTGGTCCCGAACAACACCTTCCCCGGGGGCGGTTCGTCCGGTCCCTCCGCCACGCCGCATGGCGGCGGCCACGGACTCTAAGCCGCCGGCCCCCGTGCGTCGTTTCGGACGGGCTTTGGCCCGCCGGCGAACGGTGCCTATATTGTGCGCATGAGCATACCGGCCGCGCCCAAGATCGAGGACGCGGGGCAGAAACCATCTGTCCCGCCGGTCCCGCTTGCGCCGGCGGTCGCCGATGCCGGCAAGGCCAAGCCCCGCCGCCGCCTGATGCGCCAGACCGAGCTGGTCGATCGCGTCAAGGCCTACGATCCCGACGCCGACGAGAACCTGCTGAACAAGGCCTATGTCTACGCCATGAAGGCGCACGGCAAGCAGTTCCGCGCCTCCGGCGATCCGTATTTCGCCCATCCGCTCGAAGTCGCCGCGATCCTGACCGACCTCAAGCTCGACGTCGCCACCATCGCGACCGCGCTCCTGCACGACACGATCGAGGACACGCTCGCCACCTATGACGACATCAAGGTCAATTTCGGCGAGGAGATCGCCAATCTGGTCGATGGCGTCACCAAGCTGTCGGCCCTGGAGCTGATCAGCGAGCGCACCAAGCAGGCGGAGAATTTCCGCAAGCTGATGCTCGCCATCACCTCCGACATCCGCGTGCTGCTGGTCAAGCTGGCCGACCGGCTGCACAACATGCGCACGCTGCAGTTCATTCCCAAGCCCGAGAAGCGCCGCCGCATCGCGCAGGAGACGCAGGACATCTACGCCCCGCTGGCGGGGCGCATCGGCATGCAGAACATGCGCGAGGAGCTCGAAGACCTCGCCTTCGCCGAGATCAATCCCGACGAGCGCAATTCCATCGTCACGCGGCTGAAGCGGCTCGAAGGCGCCTCCGGCGACCGCATCGGCCGCATCGCCGACCAGATCAAGCGCAAGCTCGCCGAGCACGGCATCGAGGCCTGGGTCTATGGCCGCGCCAAGCGGCCGTTCTCCATCTGGCGCAAGCTGCAGAGCAAGCAGCTCAATTTCGAGGCGCTGTCCGACATTTTCGGCTTCCGCGTCATCGTGCAGAGCAACGAGGATTGCTACCGCGCGCTGGGCGTGTTGCACCAGACCTGGCGGATGATCCCCGACCGCTTCAAGGATTTCATCTCCACGCCCAAGACCAATGGCTACCGCTCCATCCACACCACCGTGATCGGGCCGGAGACCCAGCGCGTCGAGATCCAGATCCGCACCCAGGCG
>DASWOE010000382.1:0-11670 GCA_036398875.1 Rhizomicrobium sp. | reverse complement strand
GCGGAAGGAGGCGCAATAAAGCCCTGACGGGCCATACCGAAACGTCTATAGTCCGCGCCCAAGCTTTTCGGGCGACGACTGACGGAGCCGTTTCGGGTCATGCTGAGCAAGGCATCCTTTTATTTCATCGAGGAGATCGATCGCCACAACGAGCCGGCGGAGCTCGTGGCGTCGTTCCAAGGCCTGATCGGCATGCTGGGCCTGACCTATTTCATGATCGGCGAACCTCGTCCTCCCCTGCCGCAGGACGGGCATCTGTGGGCAACGACCTGGCCGCAGGAGTGGCTGTACCGTTGGTTGACGCAAAACTATCTTCGGGCCGACCCGATCATCCGCAAGCTGCGGGTGCAGAACAGGCCGATGCGGTGGAATTCCGCCGCGCCGGCGGTGGCCGACGCGCCGGGCCAGCGCATCCTGAAAGAGGCGTCGGAATTCCGCATGAACGCCGGCTTCGCGGTCCCGGCCTACAGCCGCGAGGGCCTGGTGGTCGTCTCCATCGGCACCGAGCACTACGAGCTCGGCAAGTCCGAAGAGCTGTGCCTGCATCTCTCCACGATCTATTTCCACGCCAAGCTGGAGCGCCTGCGGGCCAGGAACATCGTGCCGCCGCGCCAGTCCCGCCTGGCGCCGCGCGAGCGCGAATGCCTCACCTGGGTCGCGGCCGGCAAGACCGATTGGGAGATTTCCCAGATCCTGAAGATCGCCGAGCAGACGGTGCACGAATATGTGCAGAACGCGCTCATCAAGCTGAAGGCGACGACGCGGGCGCAAGCCGTCGCCAACGCCATTTTCGACAAGCAGATCTCGGCTTAGGACCGGCGCGGCCGATTCGCCCCGGACGTCCCCCCTCAATTCCGGGGGGTGACAGGGCGCGCGTCGCACGCAAGCCTGCCCCGTTCGATGGCCGGAGGGCGACCTTGATCGAAGTCGTGACAAGCCGCAACGCGCCGCTCCATGGCGATGCGCTGCGGCAGATGTATCGCCTGCGCCACCGGATTCTGGTCGAACGCCACGGCCTTGAGCGGCTGCGCCGCCAGGACGGCCTGCTGAAGGACCGTTTCGATACGGATGCGGCCATTCACCTGCTGCTGACCGACGAGGACGGCGCCTTGCGCGGCGCCTCGCGCCTGGTGCCGACGGTGGGACCGCACATGCTGGCCGACGTCGCGCCCGATTTCTGCGCAGTCAGGGGCGTGCGGCGCGGAGACGACATCGTGGAACTGACGCGCTCCTGCGTCGATGAGGAAGGCCTCGACGCCGCGGCGATGGAAACCGCGCAAATGCACATGGTGATCGGGCTGTTCGAGTTCTGCGTCCGCGCCGGTTACGAGAAGATCACCACCCTGATGCCGACCGACAGCCTGTGCCGCCATCTCGCGAACGGCATCGACATCAAGCCGCTGGGACTCGCGGCGGAGCGCGACGGCATCGATCAGGTCGCCGTGGTGGTGACGGCCGACCAGGACACGCTCGATGCGCTGCGTCTGGATTTCGAGGTGTTCGAACCGCTCGTGCGCTATGCCGGCGCGCCGTCGGACGATCCGCTTTTCCTCGCCCCGGCGCTGATTTCGGGCCATTCCCTCCAGGCCGCCGAGTAGTCCGCCGGTACGGCGTAAATTCGCTCGCCGGGGGGAATTCCGTGGCTATACTCGCCGGCGGATGGGCGTTCCGCGTGTGTCGCAGGAGAGAGAATGCAACCGCGTTTGCTTGCGCTGAAAAGTGCCGTGCCGTCCCATGTCCTGCATCAATCCGACGTATCGGTCCGCGCCGCGGCGCTCTTCCAAAGCCATCGGGACATGACGCGCCTGATGCCAGTGTTCGACAATACCGGCATCGAGCGGCGCTATTCCTGCGTGCCGATCGACTGGTATACCGAGCCGCATGGCTGGACCGACCGCAACACGCTGTATATCGAAAACGCCGTCGCGCTGTTCGAAACGCTGACCGAAGCGCTGCTCGCCGAAGCCGGCCTGGAGCGCGGCGACATCGATGCGATCGTCGTCTCGTCGACCACCGGGATTTCGACGCCCAGCCTGGACGCGCGCGTCATCGAAAAAATGGGCCTCAAGCGCACCATCCGCCGGCTGCCGATCTTCGGCCTGGGCTGCGCCGGCGGCGTGGTCGGGCTGGCGCGCGCCGCCGAAATGGCCCAGGCGCATCCGGGCAGCCGCGTGCTGTTCCTGGTGGTGGAGCTTTGCGCCCTGACCTTCCGCAAGGACGACATCTCGAAAAGCAACATCGTGGCGACCGCGCTGTTCGGCGACGGCGCCGCAGGCGCGATCCTATCGACCGAGGGCGAGGGGCCGCGGCTGGGGCCGGGCGGGGAATATACCTGGCCGCATTCGCTCGACGTGATGGGCTGGGACGTGCAGGAGGACGGCCTCAAGGCGATCTTCTCGCAGAGCATTCCCGCGCTGGTCGCGAACGATTTCAAGCCGATCCTGGCCGGCTTCCTCAAGGACAACGATCTGCGCCTCGCCGATGTCGAGGGCTTTGCCTGCCATCCCGGCGGCGCCAAGGTGCTCGACGCGCTGGAGGATGCTTTCGGCATCGCGCGCGGCGCCCTGGTCGAAAGCCGCGGCGTGCTGCGCGACTACGGCAACATGTCCGCGGTGACGGCGCTGTTCGTCCTGGAGCGGATGAAGTGGCGCACGCAGCGCACGCTGATGACGGCGCTGGGGCCGGGGTTCTCCGCCGTCTTCCTGGCGATCGGCCCGTGAGGCTGGCGATCGACATCATCCTGCTGCTGGTCGCGGCGCAGCGCCTGATCGAGGTCGCCTATGCCGAGCGCAACACGCGGGCGCTGAAGGCGCGCGGCGCGGTCGAAGTGGGCCGCAGCCATTATCCGCTGATCGTGCTGCTGCACGCGGCATGGCTGGGCGCGATCGTGCTGCTGCTGCCGGAGGGTGCCACGATCCACTGGCCGGCGATGATCCTGTTCGTCGCGCTGCAGCTCGCCCGGGTGTGGGTGATCGCGACGCTAGGCCCCTATTGGACGACGCGGATCATCACGCTCGAAGGCGCCCCGCTGGTGCGCAAGGGTCCCTACCGTTTCGTCCGCCATCCGAACTATCTGGTCGTGGCGGGCGAGATCGCGGCCCTGCCGCTCGCCTTCGGCGAGGTCGGCGTCGCCATCGCCTTCACCGTGCTGAACGGCCTGATGCTCGCCTGGCGCATCCGCAAGGAAGACATGGCGCTGGCCGCGCGGCGTGCGAACCTGGCGGTGGAGGCGCGATAGAATGCGCGCGCTGCGCTTCGCCGGCCCGTTCGTCTTCGCGCTGTCGATCCCCTGTCTCTATTACGGGATCGGCCCCGCCGCCCCGATCCTGACCGTTCTGGCGCTGCTCGCCGCCCTGATCGGCGCCGAGCTGTTCACCGCGCGCGGCGGCGGGCCGCCGGTCCGCCAGGCCCCGGTCTTTCGCCTGTTGCCCAACCTCTATGTCCCGCTGCAGCTGGCGATCATCGTCTGGGCGGTCCGGATCGTGCCGGATGCCGGCGTCGCCGGCTTCGCCGCGCTGGCGCTGTCGGTCGGCGTGACCACGGGGGTCTTCGGCGTGCTGGCGGCGCATGAGCAGGTGCACGGCCGCAACCCCCATGAGCGGCTGCTCGGCCTCGCCATGCTGAGCGGCATGAGCTATCGCCACTTCCGCGTCGCGCATGTCTATGGCCATCACCGCTGGGCGGCGACGGAGCGCGATGCGGCGAGCGCGCGGCTGGGCGAAAGCTTCTATGCTTTCGTCCTGCGCACGGTCGTTTCGCAATTCGCCGACGCCTGGGATTTCGAGCGGCGCCGCGTCGCGCGCAAGGGCGGCAGGCCGTTCGACAACCGCATCGCACGCGACGTCGCGGCGATGGCGCTCGTCTATCTGGCCATCGTCATCTTTACCGGCTGGACGGCGGCGGCGTTCTTCGCCGCGCAAAGCGCGGTGGCGATCCTGGTGCTCGAACTGTTCAACTATATCGCGCATTACGGCCTGCAGCGGCGCGTCCGGGCCGGCGGCCACGAGCCGTTCACCGCGGCGCATAGCTGGAACTCCAGCAACGTGCTCGCCAACACGCTGATCTTCAACATGGGGCGCCATTCCTGCCACCACGCCCGCCCGGAGGCCTCCTATGAGAGCCTGACCTGGACGGCGCAGGCGCCGGAACTCCCCGCCGGCTATGCCGGCAGCATCCTGCTCGCTTTGGTCCCGCCCCTGTGGCGGCGCGTCATGGACCCGGCGGTACAAAATCTGCAAACTCGCGCCGGCAACGCGCCCGCCTAGTGTCCCGATTTCGAAATCCGCAGCATTTCGATATCGTCCCTCTGCGCATTTCGGAATCGACGGGACACCGGCCGGGCGCCTGATATCGACGACCTAGCGACCTTCGAAACCGCGACACCAGAGCACCATTACCCGATGCCCAGTATCGTTCGCACCTGGATCGGCTTCGTCGCCATGTGCTTCGGCATGACCCTGGCGGTGCTCGACATCCAGATCGTCGCCAGCTCGTTCACCACGATCGAGGCGTCCTTCGGCGTCCCGCCCGACCGGCTGAGCTGGATCCAGACCGGCTATCTGATGGCCGAGGTGATCGCCATCCCGCTGACCGGCTGGCTGACGCGGGCGCTGTCCCTGCGCTGGCTGTTCGCGGCCGCGACCTTGGGCTTCACGCTGGCGAGCATCGCCTGCGCCCTGTGCACGACCCTGCCGCCCTTCATCGCGCTGCGGGTGCTCCAGGGCTTCTGCGGCGGCATGCTGATCCCCGGCGTGTTCACCTCGGTCTTCGTGATGATGCCCGAGAAGCACCGCATCGCCGCCACCGCGCTGGCGGGCACGCTCGCGGTCGTCGCGCCCACGATCGGCCCGGCGATCGGCGGCTATCTGACCGAACTGTACAGCTGGCACTGGATCTTCCTGATCAACCTCGTGCCCGGCTTGATCGTGACCGGCCTGGTGATCGGCTTCGTGCGCCTGGGCGAAGTGGACCTTTCCGAGTTCCGCCGCATCGACTATCTCGCCATCGGCCTCGCCGCGCTGTTCCTCGCCACGCTCGAACTGCTGCTCAAGGAAGGCCCGAAATACGATTGGCAGGGCCTGCTGGTCTATGCCTGCATTCCGGTCTGCCTGCTGGCGAGCACCGGCGCGATCTGGCGCAGCCTGTTCAGCCCGCATCCCTTCGTCGATCTTCGCCGTTTCCGCGAACGCACCTTCACGCTGGGCTGCGTCTTGAGCTTCGTGCTCGGGCTCGGCCTCTACGGCTCGGTCTATCTGCTGTCGCTGTTCCTGGGGCTGGTGCGCGAGCACTCGCCGCTCGAGATCGGCACGATCATGATCGTCTCGGGCGCGGCCCAGCTCATGATCGCGCCGCTCGCCGCCTGGGCCGAAAGCAAGACCGACGCCCGGCTGCTGACCGCGATCGGCTATGGGCTTTTCGCCGCCGGCCTCATCGCCAACGGCTTCGCCACCGCCAGCACTGATTTCGACGGCCTGTTCTGGCCCCAGGTGATGCGCGGCGCCGCCGTGATGATCTGCATCCTGCCGGCGACGCGGCTGGCGCTCGACACGCTGGCGCCCGACCAGGTCGCCGACGGCAGCGCGCTGTTCAACCTGATGCGCAATCTCGGCGGCGCGATCGGGATCGCCCTGGTCGATACGATCCTGGAAAAGCGCACGCCGGAAATCGCCGGCGCGCTGGGCCGGCGCCTGCAGGCGGGCGATGCCGGCGCGGCGCGGATCGTCGGCCTGCCCGTCCAGTATTTCAACGGCCACGACATGGGGCCGGTCGATGCCACCATGCGCGCCATCGCCGAGCCCCTGGTCCGCAAGGCCGCCCTGGTGCAGTCCTTCAACGAGGCCTGGCTTCTGATCGGCGTGCTGTTCGCGCTCTCGCTGCTGGTGCTGCCCTTCATGCGCCACATCCGCCGCTCCGCGATGGGACCGGGCACGGACGACGACGTCTGCGATCCTAGCGGTGCGCCAGTTCGACCTGGATGACGTCGGTGCGGCCGACCGCGAAGGCG
This sequence comes from Rhizomicrobium sp., assembly GCA_036398875.1. Taxonomy (GTDB): domain Bacteria; phylum Pseudomonadota; class Alphaproteobacteria; order Micropepsales; family Micropepsaceae; genus Rhizomicrobium. The sequence goes on along the minus strand of DASWOE010000382.1, from coordinate 5,666 downwards.
GCGGCGCACATGCCCAGATAGAACTCCCAATTGCGCAGGAACCTGTCGCCATGGCCGAGCGCGCGGATGGCGCCCTCGGCGCCGCGCATCCGTGCCGACCATTCGCGCAAGGTGCGGGCATAGTCCTGTCCGAAGCCGAACACGTCCAGGACCTTCAACCCGGCGCGCTCGGCTTCCTGCGCAAAGCGCGCCCGCGACGGCAGCATGCCGCCCGGAAAGACATAGTGGCGGATGAAATCGCTGCGGCGGCGATAGCCGTCGAAGATCTCGTCGCGCACGGTGATGGTCTGGATCACGGCGCGGCCGCCGCGCTTCAAGCGCTCCGCGACGACGGCGAAATAGCCGGGCCAATAGCGCTCGCCGACCGCTTCGAACATCTCGATGGAGACGATGTTGTCGAAGCTGCCGCGCGTCCTGCGATAGTCTTCAAGCCTGAGTTCGGCCGCGCGGCCCGCGAGCCGGTCGCTGGCAAAGCGATGCTGGGCGGGCGAGATCGTCAGCCCCGTCACGCGATGCGCCTGGGCCGTCGCGCGCTCGGCGAAGCCGCCCCAGCCGCAGCCGATCTCGAGGATCGAGGTATGGCTGCCGCTCAGGCGCGACAGGATGCGGTCGTATTTGTGCTGCTGCGCCTGCGCCAGGCTGCGCGCCGGCGCGTCGTAGAGCGCCGAGGAATAGGTCATGCTGGGATCGAGCCACAGCGCATAGAAGTCGTTGCCGACGTCGTAATGCGCCTGGATGTTGCGCGCCGATCCCTTCAGCGAATTGCGCCGCAGCAGCGTGTTGTGCAGCACGAAGCCGATGCGCTGCAGCAGCCCGCCATTCGCGAGGCTCTCGAAGCGGTCCATATTGGCCAGGAACAGCGCGATCAGGGCTTCGACGTCGCCGCTGTGCCACATCGCGTCGATATAGGCTTCGCCGAGCCCGATATCGCCGCGCGACGCGGCGAGACGGATCACGTCCCAATCGTGAATCGCAAGATCGGCATCGGGCCCCGGCGCGGGGCCGCGAAACACCGTCACGTCGCCATTGGGCGCGGTGAAGCGCAGCGTGCCGCAGCCCAGCGCGCCGGCCGCGTCGCGCCAGGTCTTCTCGATGAAGTGCACGGGAATGAGGCGCATGCTCAGGCCGCTCTCGCGTCGGGCAACAGGGCCGGCAGGACGGGCGCGGGAAATTCCGGCCGCGGCGCCTGCCACGGCGTCTCGGCGCCCAGAAGACGCGCGACATGGACCGCGCTCGCCAAGCCGTCCTCGTGGAAGCCGTAGCGCAGATGCGCGCCGCAGAACCAGGTGTTGCGCCGTCCCTGCATCGCCTGGATCGCGTCCTGCGCCGCGATCGCCTGCGCGTCGAACACCGGATGGGCGAATGCGTGCACGTCGAAGGTCGCGTGCGGCGCGATCGGCCGCTTCGGGTTGAGCGTGACGAACAGCGGCGTCGCGTCGCAAATGCCCTGCAGCCGGTTCATCCAATAGGTGACCGACAGCTTCGGTTCGTGTGCGCCGCCGTCGGAGGCGTAGTTCCAGCTCGACCAGCAGCGGCGGTTCTTCGGCATGACCGACGCATCGCGATGCAGCACCGCGACATTGCGCTGATAGCGGAAGGCGCCGAGGGTGGAACGCTCGTCGCGATCGGCATCGGCCAGAAGGGCGAGCGTCTCGTCGCCATGGCTGGCGAACACGACGTGGTCGAACGCCTGGCGGTGGCCCGCGACGTCGGTAACCGCGACGCCCTGCGGGCCGCGCTCGACCCGCACGGCGCCGCGACCGGCGCGGATGCGATGCGCGAAGGGCGCGCTCAGCCGCGCGACATAGGCGCGGCTGCCGCCGGTGACGGTGTACCATTGCGGCTGGCCGGCGGCGCTCAGCAGGCGGTGATTCGCCATGAAGCGGATCAGCGTGGCGGCGGGGAACGACAGCATCTGCGCCGGCGGACAGCTCCAGATCGCGCTGCGCATCGGGAGCAGGTAGAAATCCTTGAACCAGCGGCCGAGTTCGAGCGCGCCGATCAATCCGTCCAGCGTCAGGCCCGGCTGGCGCGCGACGGCCGCTTCCGCCCGCGCATTGAAGCGCAGCACGTCGCGCGCCATCAGGGCGAAGCGCGGGCTGAGCAGGTTCCGCCGCTGCGCGAACACCGCGTTCAGGTCCTTGGCGCCCCATTCCAGCCAGCCGTCGCGGATGGAGGCGGCGAAGCTCATGTCGCTCTTGTGCGTGGCGACGCCCAGATGGCGGAACATCGCCGCCAGCTGCGGATAATTCGCCTCGTTGAAGACGATGAAGCCCGTGTCCACTGCGACGGGGACGCCGTCATAGTCGATGGTGAGGGTGCGGGCGTGACCGCCGATCCGGCCGGCCTTCTCATAGACGGCGATGTCGTGGCGGCGGTTCAGCAGATAGGCGGCGCCGAGGCCGGAAATGCCGCCGCCGATGATCGCGATTCTGGCCATGGGCACCCCGACATTTCACAGCCTCTACGACGCCGGCGAGGTCGCGGATCACATATGTCGCCGTGATCCGTCCGCCGCGAAACGCCGTACAGCCTGGGAACAGAGGAGAATTCCCGTGGCGCGCATCGTCATCGCCTATGCCGCCGCGGCGCTCGCCATGGCGGTCCTCGATCTCTCCTGGCTGAGCTATTTCTCCAAGGCGGTGTTCGAACCGACGGTCGGCTCGCTCTTGGCCGAGCGGACCAACATGGCCGCGGCGGTGCTGTTCTATGTTCTGTATGTCGCCGGCGTGCTGCTGTTCGCGGTGTCGCCGGCGCTGCGCGCGGCGAGCGGGACGACCGCGCTGCTGCTCGGTGCCGCTTTCGGCTTCTTCGCCTACATGACCTACGACCTGACCAATATGGCGACGCTCAAGACCTGGCCGCTATGGATGGCGGCGATCGACATCGCCTGGGGCGCTTTCGTCACCGCCATCGCCGCGACGGCCGGCTATCTCGCGGCCTCGCGCATCGCGTAGGCGCGCGCGGCGCGTCCCGACCACAAGGCGATGGCGAAGCACAGCGCCATGGTGGCCGAGGCGAGGAAGAACGGCAGTCCCGGCACATGCCATTGCGGATGGCGCAGGGCCGCATCGAAGCCGGTGCCGAAAAGGATCGGTCCGAACACGCCGGCCATCCCGGCCAGGCTCTGATTGGCGCCTTGAAGCTGCCCCTGCTCGGTCGGCCCCACGCGCCGCGTCATCAGGCCCTGCAGGCCGGGGATCACCAGCTGCCACAGGCAATTGAACGGCACGCCCAGCATGTAGAGCCAGGGATTGGGCGCCAGGCCGCAGATGCCGAGGCCGACGATGGGGAAGGCGGCGCCGGCCAACAGGCAGCCGCGCTCGCCATAGCGCCGCACCACCGGGCCGACGACGAAGCTCTGCACCGAAACCCCCAGCACGCTGGCGAACGCCATGAACACGCCGGTGGTGCCGGGCGACCAGTGGAAGCGATAGCCGCTATAGAGCACGAACACGCTCGGCCACAGCATGTTGGCGAGCTGGTTGAGGAAGCCGACGCTGGCGAGCGGCAGCAATTCGTGATGCGAGCGCAGCAGGCGCAGCGACCCCAGCGGATTGGCGCGGCGCCAATGGAAGGACGCGGTCCGTTTCGACGGCGGCAGCGATTCCGGCACGACGAAGGCGCCATAGAGCGCGTTGACGAGGGTCAGCGCCGCCGCGGCGAGGAACGGCAGGCGCAGATTGTAATCGCCGAGCAGGCCGCCGATCGCCGGTCCCGCCAGGAAGCCGACGCTGAACGCCGCGCCCATCCAGCCGAAGGCGCGCGCGCGCCCGTCCGGCGGCGTCACGTCCGCGACATAGGCGTTGGCGGTCGAGAACACGCCCGAGGTCGCGCCGCTGATCAGCCGGCCGACGAACAGCCAGGACAGCGTCGGCGCAAACGCCATGAACAGGAAATCGAAACCCAATCCGCCGATCGACAGCAGCAGCACCGGCCGCCGCCCGAAGCGGTCCGACAGCAGGCCCAGCACCGGACCGGCCAGGAAACTCACCAGGCCGCCGAACACGGCGAAGATCACGTTCCATTCGGTGGCCGATGCGGTGTCGCCGCCGTTGAACGCCTTCAGCAGGTTCGGCAGCACCGGAATCATGATGCCGATGGAGACGGCGCACGCCACCGCACTCACGAAAATAAAGCCGAAGGCCGCGCGCCGGCCTCCGGCAGGTGATCCCGCAATGTCGTCCATGACGGCATGATGCGGGATCGCTACCGGCGACGCAATCGCGGGGGCCGGCCCGGTTGACGGAAGAAGACTACTGCCCGCTGCTCGGCGGCGGCGGCGGCGTTTGCGCCGGGGGCGGCGTGTCGGTTTTCATCGGCGTGTCGGTCGATGTCGGCTTCGCCATGTCCGCGTTGTCGGGAGTCGCGTCGGTAGAGGCCGGGGAATTTCCCTTGCCGACATCCGAACCGGTCGCGGAGGTGCTCGAACCGCCATTCGCGCTCGCGGTTCCGCCCTGTGCCGCGGCGAGCGCCTGGGCGTTCAACGCGTCCGTCTGCTGGATTTCCGCCGGCGTGGCCGGATGATGCGTGAAGGCGAAGGCCGGCGCCGCGCCGAATGCCAGGGCCGCCGCGGCGCAGCCCCATGCGAATTGTCTAATCGTCATCGTGTTTCTCCTTGTCGACCCCGCCGGCAGGACAGCAACGCGTTGCGCGGATCGCCCGTTCCGTCGCACCGCGATATTGCGGCGGTTCCCGGAACCGGGCGCCGCGCGCCGCCGTTTCCGTCGCCAAAGGAGGCAGCCATGCCGCGCGGCGACAAATCGAGCTACACGGACAAGCAGACGCGCCAGGCCGAGCACATCGAAGACGGCTACGAAAAACGCGGCACCTCCAAGGCCGAGGCCGAGCGCCGGGCCTGGGCGACCGTCAATGCCGAAACGCATGGCGGCAAGAAAAGCGGGGGCGGCCGCGGCCGCAGCGAAAATCACGCGCCGTCGCGCAAGGGCGGCCGGCTCGGCGGCGCGGCCTCGGCCAAGCGCAGCGCCGCCCAGCGCTCGGCTTCCGCCAAGAAAGCGGCGGCAACACGCAAGCGCCGCCCCTGACGGCGCACGGAACCGGCGCCTGACCGGCGAGTTCCCACACCGGAGAGCTTTCAAGGGATTTCCAAATGCTCGGCACGATTCTGATCATCGTCCTGCTGCTTCTGCTTTTCGGCGCCTGGCCGTCCTGGCCGCATAGCCGCAACTGGGGCTATTACCCGAGCAGCGGGCTTGGACTGGTGCTCGTGATCGTCCTGGTCCTGGTCCTGCTCGGCCGGTTCTGACGGCGCGCGCATGACCAAGAAAAAGCTCATCGCGGACATCCTGCATGAGCCCCTGCGCTATCATCGCGCCCCGCTCGACGTGATCCGCGACCGCCGCTTCAGCGATGCCGAGCGGCTGGAGATCCTGTCCGCCTGGGAGCGCGAGGTCCGCGGGCGCAATGGCGAGGACGAAGCCCTGCGCCTGCAGCATATCGACGACGCCCGCACCGAGGTGGAGCGGCGAAACCGGCCCGGGGGACAACAGGGAGCGTAAGCATGGCTCGACCCGTGAACGACGATATGGCGCCCGTCCTCTCGACCGACCAGGCGCGGCAAGGCGAAGCGACGGGCCATGTCCGCTATGTCCTGCAGATCAGCCTGGCGCTGGCGGTGATCGCGGGCGCGATCCTGTACGCCATTT
>DASWOE010000381.1:0-4784 GCA_036398875.1 Rhizomicrobium sp. | reverse complement strand
AGAGCGAGAGCGGCTCGCCGGTCAGCTGCGCCTCGGCGATGGCGGTCTGCAACTCGTCGTCGAACGCCTTGCGGTTCGCGATGCCGGTAAGCGGATCGGTCAGGCTCTCTTTGCGCACATTCTCGAGTTGGGCGCGCAGATCGCCGACCTGCTGCGAGGAATTCTGCAATTCGGTTTCGAGCGCGCGGGTGCGCGTCTCCATCGACTTGGTCGCGGAGACGAGGTTTGCGACCAGTGCCTTCAACCTCTCGGGCGATTGCGAATCGCCGAGTTCGCCGCGCGCCACCGACAGCGTGTCGCCATATTCGCCGGCATGGCGGCTCGCCTCCTCCAATTTCGCGATCGCTTCGTCCAACGAAAGCGAAACCGTCTCGCCGATCGTTTCCACGGCGCGCTCCGCGCGCTCGCGCACCGAGCTTCTTTCGCGCAGCTCGCGCAGCACCGCCGGCGTGAACGGGCGCCGCGCCGCGATCATGTCGCCGATGACGCGGCCGACCGACGGGTTCTCGCCGGCGGCATAGTTGTAGAACAACTCGTAATTGTCCGGCGTCGGCGACACGTCGCATTCGCCCATCAAGGCGAGCGTCGTCTTGGCCAGCGCCTGTTCGCGTTCGCTCCGCAACCCCAACTCCACTGCAATCGCCCGATCCTTCGGCGGGCCGGCCGCAAGTGTGGCCAGGGGGTCGTAAAAAACCCTTAAGAGCGGCATTGAGGGGACGTCGCGCGGGGACTAGATTGACAGAAAATCAGGAAAATCGAGGAAGGATTCCCCATGAGCGCCGCCGCCGCCAGACCCCTTGCCGATCCCGGCGCCGAAATGCGGCGCGTCCTGGATGTCCAGAAAAAGGCGCATCTGAAGGACGGCGCGCCCAGTGCCGAAAAGCGCATCGAATGGCTCGACCGTTCCATCGCGCTGCTGATCGGCCACAAGGACGCCGTCGCCGACGCGCTGCGGGAGGATTTCGGCCACCGCTCGGTCGAGGCTTCGCTCTTCACCGACGTGTCGGGCTCTATCGGCCCCCTCAAGCATGCCAAGGCGCATCTGAAGACGTGGATGAAGCGTCAGAAGCGCAAGGTGACGCCTTCCATTCTCGGCCTGCTCGGCGCCAAGGCCCATGTCGAATATCAGCCCAAGGGCGTGATCGGGGTGATCAGCCCGTGGAATTTTCCCTTCAACCTCACCTTCGCGCCGCTCGCCGGCATCTTCGCGGCGGGCAACCGCACCATGATCAAGCCATCCGAATTCACGCCGCGCTCCTCCGAATTGATGGCGCGGATGTTCCGCTCCGCCTTCGACGAGAGCGAGGTCGCGGTGTTCACGGGCGGCGCCGATGCCGGCGCGGCGTTCTCGCGGCTTGCTTTCGATCACCTGCTGTTCACCGGCGCGACCTCGATTGCCTATCATGTGATGCGGGCGGCGGCGGAAAACCTGGTCCCGACCACGCTGGAGCTGGGCGGCAAGTCGCCTGTCATCATCGGCGACGGCGCCGATCTCGCGCTCACCGCCAAGCGCGTGATGATGGGCAAGACCATTAACGCCGGCCAGATCTGCCTGGCGCCGGACTATGTGATGGTCCCCCAGAACAAGGCTCGCGATTTCGTGCGTGAGGCGGCCAACGCGATCGGCACGATGTTTCCCACCCTGAAGGACAATCCCGACTACACCTCGGTGATCAACCAGCGCCATTACGACCGGCTGCAGGGCTATCTCGACGACGCCCGCGCCAAGGGGGCCGAGATCATCGAACTCAACCCGGCGAAAGAGGACTTCCGCCAGCAGCCCTATCACAAGATCCCGCCGACGCTGGTCCTCAATCCCACCGACGACATGAAGATCATGCAGGACGAGATCTTCGGCCCGCTCCTGCCGGTGAAGACCTATGCGGCGATGGACGACGCCATCGGCTATGTCAACGACCATCCGCGTCCGCTCGGCCTTTATTATTTCGGCAAGGACGGTCCCGAGCAGGACAAGGTGCTGGCCCGCACGACCTCGGGCGGCGTGTCGGTCAACGACGTCATCATGCATGCCGCGATGGAGGATCTGCCGTTCGGCGGCATCGGCCCGTCCGGCTTGGGCGCCTATCACGGCATCGACGGCTTCCGCACCTTCAGCCATGCCAAGGCGGTGTTCCGGCAAACGGGGCGCGACCTGACCGCGATGCTGCGGCCGCCCTACGGCGCCGGCATCCGCAAGATGCTGGCGGGCAGTATCAAGGCTTAATCGGCCGGCGTGTTGCCGCCGTTGAACCGGCCGAAATGTCGGCCGGCGAATAGGCCGATCAGCAGGAAGCCTGCGCCGGCCGCGCCGATATGCGGCCACGCCCGAAGGTCGAACCTGCCTACGCGGCAAAGCAGCAGATAGGCGAAAACGAGATTGAGAAAGCCCCATAAAACGTTGATGGTGGACGACGACATCCCCTCGCCCGACGGCTTGGCGAAGGGGCTTTGGAACGGCCGTCCGCTCGCCCCGGCGACGAAATGTGGGATCGCGTTGCACAAGAATAGGCCGCCGAAAAAATAAGCGATAAGCAAGTGCCACTCGATCTGCATGGCCGGCACGCTATTCCGCCGTCCAGCCGCCATCGACCGAGATGTTCGCGCCGGTGATGTTCTTGGCCGCATCCGAGCACAGGAACACCGCGATCCCGGCGACTTCCTCGACCGTGACGAATTGTTTGGTCGGCTGCGCGTCCAGCAGCACGTCGTTGATGACCTGCTCCTTGGTCAGGCCCCGCGCCTTCATCGTGTCGGGGATCTGCTTCTCGACCAGCGGCGTCCACACATAGCCGGGGCTGATGCAGTTGACCGTGATGCCGTGCGTCGCGGTCTCCAGCGCGATGGTCTTGGTCAGGCCGGCGATGCCGTGCTTGGCCGACACATAGGCCGATTTGAACGGCGAGGCGACCAGCGAATGCGCCGACGCGGTCGAGATGATGCGGCCCCAGCCGCGCTTCTTCATCCCCGGCACGGCGGCGCGCATGCACAGGAACGCCGAGGTCAGGTTGATGGCGATGATCTGCTGCCACTTCTCGACCGGGAATTCCTCCACCGGCGCGACGAACTGGATGCCGGCATTGCACACCAGAACGTCCGCGGCGCCATAGGTCTTCTCCGCCAGCGCGATCATCCCCGCGACCTCGTCGGGCTTGGTCATGTCGGCCGGCGAATAGATCGCCTTGACGCCGAAATCTCTCTCTATGGATGCGCGTTCCGTCTCGATCGCGGCCGCGTCGCCGAAGCCGTTGAGCGTGATGTTGGCGCCCTCCTTGGCGAAGGCGCGCGCATAGGCGAGGCCGATGCCGCTGGTGGAACCGGTGACGACGGCGGATTTTCCTTTGAGCGACATGGGTTTTCCTTCTATGCGAGGTAGTCGTGCAGCACACGACCGTAAGGCAGCACGAAATCGACGATCTGGTGCCGGCCCCCGACGATCTCCAGAACGGGAAGATCGGCGACGCGGCAATTGACGTGCGGGATCAGGTGCAGCCGCGCCGGCCCGTCCCACGCCTCATGCACCACGATGTCTTCGAGATTGTAGCCGACGAGTTGGGCGATCTTGGGCTTGCCGTCGACGTCGGGAATCCATTTGAGGTTGACGTTCAGCTTGGCGATGCCGGCCTTCACCTGGTCGAGCTTGTCCGCGAGGCTGACGGGCTTGTAGCTCATCGTGCCCAGCGCCACGCGCTCGTCGTCATAGTGCAGCGTGCCGGTCAGCGTGTCCTTGATGACTTTCAGCCGCGGCACGCCGTATTTCTTGGGAAAGCCCCAGATCTCGCGCCCGCCGGTGATCGGCGGCTCGTCGTCCAGATACATCTGGACCGAGAAATTGCACGCCTCGCCTTTATAAGTCGCGAACACGCCCGTGCCGCTCTCCTCATAGTCGCCGAAGCCCGAGGCGTCCGGCATCTTCATCCACTCGTAATAGGCAAGATCGCCCGGCGCGGGCTCCAGCGGCTCGGGCAGGGCGGCGCGGATCGCGGCGGGATCGGTCCGGTAGGTGACGATCAGATATTCGCGCCGCACGAAGCGGAACGGCCCACGCGGATAGCTCGGGCTGAACAGCGGCATCGACGACGCCGCCAGGATGTCGTCGCGCGTCACTTGATGGGCTCCATTTCGATCAGGCGGGTCGTGGCCTTGTGACGCTCGCACACCATCTCGCCGCGCTTCTCCATCGCCTTGCGCAGGTCCGCGAGGCCGGCCGCCCAATGCTCCAGCATGGTCTGGCGGGAGAATTCGAAGTCCTTGGACGGGCCGTCATAGGGCTTGCGGCGGTAGATCAGCTTCACCACCGTCACCGCGTTCTCGTAGGAAATATCGCCGAGCATCTCGGCGTTCGGCGTGCTGCGCAGTTCGGGCGGCAGCGAATCCAGCAGCGCGCGCAGCGCGACCTTGGCTTCGTGGACTTTGAGGCCGAGTTCGAGGTTGTGCGCCGTGCGGCTGGCATAGCGGATGTCCTTCTCGCGCTCGGCGACCTCCAGGAGGGTGCGCGGCAGGCGGCCGGCGGCGTTGAACAGATCGACCTGGAGGATGATGAGATCGTCCTTGGTCACGGTCTGCATGACGTGTTGCAGCGGCGTGTTGGAGACGACGCCGCCGTCCCAGTAATGCTCGCCGTCGATCTCGATCGGCGGAAAGCCCGGCGGCAGCGCGCCCGACGCCATCACATGCTCCGGCCCGATCTTGCGCTCGGTGTTGTCGAAATAGACGAGCTGGCCGGTCCGCACATTCACCGCGCCCAGGCTGAGGCGCACCTCCCGGCCGTTGATGCGGTCGAAATC
>DASWOE010000380.1:0-4407 GCA_036398875.1 Rhizomicrobium sp. | reverse complement strand
CCAGGTGAACTCCAACGAGACGACGCTGTCCAAGGCCACGATCTATTCCCCGATCGACGGCGTGGTGCTGGATCGCAAGGTGTCCGCCGGCCAGACCGTGGTCGCCGCGATGACGACGCCGGTCCTGTTCACCCTGGCGAGCGATCTGTCCCGCATGGAGCTCGACGTCGATATCGACGAGGCCGATGTCGGCCTCCTGAAGACCGGCGCCAAGGCAAGCTTCACCGTCGATGCCTATCCGTCGCGGCGCTTTCCCGCGACCCTGATCTCGATCCACAACGCGCCGCAGACGGTGCAGGGCGTCGTCACCTATCGCGGCGTGCTGCTGGTCTTCAATCCGCAAAGCCTGCTCAAGCCCGGCATGACGGCGACGGCCCAGATCGACGCCGCGAATGTCCGCCATGCGCTTCTGGTGCCCAACACGGCGCTGCGCTTCGTGCCGCCCGACGATGTGAAGGCCAAGGCGCCGCCGCAGCCCGTGCCGCTGAACGGCATCAATTGGGGCCGCGTGTGGGTCGATGCGGCCGGCACGCTGACGCCGCGCGACCTCAAGCTCGGCGCCACCGACGGGCATCTCACCGTCGTCCTGTCGGGCGATCTCAAGGACGGCGAGATGGCGGTCACCGACACCGCGGTCAAGCCCGGCGCGAAGCCCTGACATGGGCCCGCTGATCGCGCTTCGCCGCGTCACCAAGATCTACGGCACGGGCGAGGCCCAGGTCGCCGCGCTGGCCGGCGTCGATCTGACCATCGGCGAGGGCGAGTTCGTCGCGGTGATGGGGCCGTCGGGCTCAGGCAAGTCCACCTGCATGAACATCCTGGGCTGCCTCGACGTGCCGACCGCGGGGCAATATCTGTTTCGCGGTACCGATGTCAGCGGCCTGACGCGCGACCAGCGCGCCCTGCTGCGGCGGCACTATCTGGGCTTCGTGTTCCAGGGCTTCAATCTGCTCAAGCGCACGACCGCGCTCGAAAACGTCGAATTGCCGCTGATCTATCGCGGCATGGCGCGCGCCGAGCGCCGCCGCGACGGGCTGGAGGTCCTCGAACAGGTCGGGCTGAAAGGCCGCGAGCATCACACCGCGGCCGAACTGTCCGGCGGCCAGCAGCAGCGCGTCGCCATCGCGCGCGCCCTGGTGGCCCGCCCGTCGGTGGTCTTCGCCGACGAGCCGACCGGCAATCTCGACAGCGCCAAAAGCCACGAGATCATGCGCCTGCTGAAATCGCTGAATGTCGAGCGCGGCCTGACCATCGTGCTCGTCACCCATGAGGAGGACGTCGCCGCCTATGCCGGGCGCCAGGTGCGGTTTCTCGACGGGCTGATCGCCTCCGACACGGGGGCGGCATGATCCTCAACGCCTTCCTCCTCGCGCTGCGCGAAATCCGCAACAACCTGCTGCGCGCCGGCCTCACCACGCTCGGCATCGTGATCGGCGTCGGCGCCGTGATCCTGATGGTGACGCTGGGCGCCGGCGCCAACAGCCGCGTGACGAGCGACATCGCCACGATGGGCAACAACCTGCTGGTGCTGCTCCCGGGCCAGCGCAACGGCCCGCCGACCGCGACCACGCCCTTCGACATGGCGACGGTGGAGGCGATCCAGCGCGACGTGCCGGGCCTGGCCGAGGTGGTGCCCGAGCTGGCGGTGCCGGGCGTCGCGGTCAGCGGCAACCGCAACCACGCCACCCAGATCGACGGCACGACCAACGCCTATCTGAGCAGCCGGAACTGGAACGTGGTCTACGGCCGCGATTTTTCCCCGGCCGAGATCCTGGGCGGCAAGGCGGTCTGCATCCTGGGGGAGACGCCGCGGCGCGAACTCTTCGGCGACCAGATCCCCATCGGCTCGCGCATCCGCATCAACAAGCTCACCTGCGAGGTGATCGGCATCATGGAGTCCAAGGGCACCTCGTCCTTCGGCCAGGACATGGACGAGTTGGTCCTGATGCCGCTGAAGGCGGTGCAGCGCCGGCTCGCCGGCTCGACCCAGATCAACATCATCCGCATCTCGGTCGCGAGCGCGGCGCAGATGGGCCATGCGAAGTACACCATCAACCGGCTGATGCGCGAACGGCGCCACATCCTGCCCGGACAGGCCGACGATTTCGACCTCACCGACATGCAGGAGATCACCCAGGTCGTCCAGGGCGTCGCCGGCATCCTCACCGCCTTCCTGTCGGCCGTCGCCGCCATCAGCCTTCTGGTCGGGGGCATCGGCATCATGAACATCATGCTGGTGTCGGTGACCGAGCGCACGCGCGAGATCGGCATCCGCCTCGCCATCGGCGCGCGCGAGCGCGATGTGCTGCTGCAGTTCCTGATCGAGGCGGTGGTGATGTCGGCGAGCGGCGGGATCGTCGGCATCCTGATCGGCCTGGCCGGTTCGGCGGCGCTGGCGGGCGTGCTGAAGCTGCCCTTCATCTTCCAGCCCGGCATCGTGGTCGTCGCGGTGGGCTTTGCCGCGCTGGTCGGCGTCGCCTTCGGCTATTTCCCCGCCCGCCGGGCCGCGCGCCTCGATCCGATCGAGGCGCTCAGGCACGAATAGCGGCCGCCCGATCAGTTGTCGTCGTCATCGTCGTCGTCGGAATCCTTGGGCCCATGCCCGGCCGGCGCGGGCCCGACCTGGCTTCCGACCTGCACATTGGCCATGCCGTCGTTTCGCAGGCTGCCCTTATAGGCCTTGATGCGCACATTGCCCGAGCCCATGGCGCTGATGGACGGATTGACCGCGACGCCGCCGAAGGAAAGATCGCCGGCGCCCATGATATCGACGTTCAGGGGATCGGCGACGCCGTCGGCGATCTTCACATTGCCCGAGCCGGCGATGGAGACCTTGACCGGGCCGTTGACCTTCGCTGCCGTGAAGTCCCCCGAGCCGGCGATATCGACATGGGCGCCGCCGCCGATCGCGCCCATCTGCGCGTCCCCCGATCCGGCGATGTCGGCGCGCACGCTGCCGGCATGGCCGGCGGTCACCCGGCCGGAGCCGGCGATCTCGACGCGAAGCTCGCCCGCGACGTCGGCGACCGAGGTCTTGCCGCTGCCGGCCATCGAGATGCGCGCCGTCGCGACGCGCCCCACCGTCGAATCGCCGGCCGTGGTCTCGAGCCTGAGCGGGCCATAGGTGTCGCCGACCGTGGCGTTGCCGACAAGGTCCTCGATGCGAACGTCGGCGCCTTTGGGCACCGTGACGGTGATGTAGAGCTTGCCGTCATGCGAATCGTGGATGTGGGAAAAGTCGAACCATTTGCTCCAGTCCCAGACATTGAAGCTGGCGACCTCGCTGCCCGAGACCCTCAGCGTTCCGTTCTCGACCTTCACGGTGAGCCCCCCGACCATCTCGCGCGCGCCGGAGACATCGAGCTTCATCGGCCCGTCCTGGACGTTGACGCGGACATTGCCGACCACTTCCTCGACCTTCAGCGCCTTGGCCTGGAAGGTCTTGGTCGGCCACACCACCCAGCCATTGTCGGCGCCCGCCGCCGGCAGGACCAGGAGCGCGGCCGCCACCGCCCCCATCAGCATCGAATGTCTCGCACTGCGCATCAGCTTCGCCTCCCGGGCGGCCCGTCGATCTTCGGGTGACAGATAGGTGGTCCCCATTATTGGCGTAGCAACGCTAATTTTGCGCGGGCGCCATGCACGGACGCAAGGGGAACGAACTAGTGCCGGTCCGTCACGGCATCAGCCGATAGCCGCCGCTCTCGGTCACCAGGATACGCGCCTGGCCCGGATTGATCTCGATCTTCTGGCGCAGCCGGTAAATATGGGTCTCCAGCGTGTGGGTGGTCACCGCCGGGTTGTAGCCCCAGACCTCGTGCAGCAGCGTCTCGCGCGGCACCGTCTCGCCCGAGCGGTAGAGGAATTTGAGGATATTGGTTTCCTTTTCCGTCAGCCGGATCTTCTTGTCCTGGCCGTCCAGCAGGACCTTGGCGCTGGGCCGGAAGGTATAGGGGCCGATGCGATAGACCGCCTCCTCGCTCTGGCCGTGGCTGCGCAGATGCGCGTGCACGCGCGCCATCAGCACGGCGAAGCGGAACGGCTTGGTGACATAGTCGTTGGCGCCGGAACGAAGGCCTTCGATCGCGTCGCCGTCGCTGTCGGCGGCGGTCAAGAGGATGATGGGCGCGGTGATGCCGCCGTCGCGGAAGGCGCGGCACAGCGTGCGCCCGTCGCCGTCCGGCAGGCCGACATCGAGAATCATGAATTCGTAAAGCCCGTCCTGGCCGCGCTCGCGGCCTTCGGCGCAGCTGCCGGCCTCGACGATCGTGTAGGGGCCTTCGCCCGCCAGCTGTTCGGCCAGCGAGCCGCGGAGCATGATGTCGTCGTCGACCAGAAGAACGCGCTTGGCGCTTGGCATGCCGTGGCAATCCATATCGATGGGGCGCCGCGACTCTACCCGGTTTC
>DASWOE010000379.1:0-8964 GCA_036398875.1 Rhizomicrobium sp. | reverse complement strand
GCCGACGCGCCGCTGGGCGCGCCGCAACGAAGCGCGCCCCTGCTCGTCACGCCGACGCCCAAGACGCAGACGGGGCGTCCGTCGGCCGAGAACCGTTCCGACGACTACTATCAGATCAAATCGACCATCTTCTCGGCCCTGATCGACACCATCGATCTCGCCCAGCTGGCGCAGCTCGACCCCGATTCGGCGCGCGAGGAAATCCGCGACATCGTCAACGAGATCATCTCGATCAAATCGGTTGTGATGTCGATCGCCGAGCAGGAGCATCTGTTGCAGGACATCTGCAACGACGTGCTCGGCTATGGTCCGCTGGAGCCGCTTCTGGCGCGCGACGACATCGCCGACATCATGGTCAACGGCGCCAATCGCGTCTTCATCGAGGTCGGCGGCAAGGTCCAGCTCACCAACATCCGGTTCCGCGACAACGCGCAGCTGATGAACATCTGCCAGCGCATCGTCAGCCAGGTCGGCCGCCGCGTCGATGAATCCTCGCCGATCTGCGACGCCCGCCTGCTCGACGGTTCCCGCGTCAACGTGATCGCGCCGCCGCTCTCGCTCGACGGACCCACGCTCACCATCCGCAAGTTCAAGAAGGACAAGCTGACGCTCGAGGATCTGGTCAAGTTCGGGTCGATCAGCCCGGCCGGCGCGCGCGTGCTCGGCGTCATCGGCCGCTGCCGCGCCAATGTGCTGATCTCCGGCGGCACCGGCTCGGGCAAGACCACGCTGCTCAACTGCATGACCGCCTATATCGAATCGGACGAGCGCGTCATCACCTGCGAGGACGCGGCCGAACTTCAGCTTCAGCAGCCGCATGTCGTGCGCCTGGAGACGCGCCCGCCCAATCTCGAGGGCCAGGGCATGATCTCGATGCGCGACCTGGTCAGGAACTGCCTGCGCATGCGTCCCGAACGCATCATCGTCGGCGAGGTGCGCGGCCCCGAAGCCTTCGACCTCCTGCAGGCGATGAACACCGGCCATGACGGCTCGATGGGCACGCTCCACGCCAACTCGCCGCGCGAGGCGATGTCCCGCCTGGAATCGATGATCACCATGGGCGGCTTCCAGCTTCCCACCAAGACCATCCGCGAGATGATCGTCGGCTCGATCGACGTGATCCTGCAGGCCGAGCGCCTGCGCGACGGTTCGCGCCGCATCACCAAGATCACCGAGGTGGTGGGCACCGAGGGCGAAGTCGTGATCACCCAGGATCTGATGAACTACGAGATCTCGGGCGAGGACGAGACCGGCCGCCTGAAAGGCAAGCATATCGGCACCGGCATCGTGCGGCCGCAGTTCTGGGAACGGGCGCGATACTTCAACCTGGAGCGTGAACTGGCCGACGCGCTCGACCAACTGCAGCAGTAGACGGACCATGCTCTATCTCGTCGCTCTGATGTTCGTGGCGCTGGCGCTGGGCGGCGGCTATTACGCGTTCGCCGCCGGCGACGGCCGTCAGGCCCGCGTCAGCGCGATCGCCAAGCCCCAGGCGTCCGGCCGTGGCGGCAAGGCGCCCGACACCGCCGCGCTGAAGCGCAAGAACGTCCAGGCGCTGCTCAAGGAGATCGAGAGCAAGCAGTCGGAGAAGAACCAGAAGATATCGTTGCGCCGGCGCCTCGATCAGGCGGGCCTTCCCAACGTCTCGACGCGCAATTATTGGATCGCGTCGGGCTGCTTCTCCGCCGTCGCCACGCTGTTTTGCGTGCTGTCCGGCCAGAGTTGGATCGTCGATGTGCTGGCGTGCTTCGTGTGCCTGCTGGGCTTGCCGCGCTGGGTGCTGGGCTTCCTGAAGGCGCGGCGCGAAAAGGCCTTCACCGCCGAATTCGCCAACGCCATCGACGTGATCGTGCGCAGCGTGAAATCCGGTCTGCCGACCAACGAGGCGATGCGCATCGTCGCCCGCGAGATGCAGGGACCCTGCGGCGGGGAGTTCAACCGGCTGTGCGAGAGCCTGAAGGTGGGCGTAACGCTCGAACAGGCCGTGAAAAAGATGTTCGAGAGCATGCCGACGCCGGAAGTCAGCTTTTTCGGCATCGTCATGACCATCCAGCAGAAGTCCGGCGGCAACCTCTCCGAAGCGCTCGGCAACCTCGCCGGCGTGCTGCGCGACCGCAAGCGGCTCCATGGCAAGATCAAGGCGATGTCGTCCGAGGCCAAGGCCAGCGCGGGCATCATCGGCTCGCTGCCGCCCGGCGTGATGGGCATCGTCTATCTGACGACGCCCGACTACATGAAGCTGCTGTTCACCGAGCGCATGGGCAACATCATGCTGCTGTTCTGCGTCATCTGGATGGGGACCGGCATCGGCGTGATGCGCAAGATGATCAACTTCAAATCATAGGACGCCGTCGATGCTGAGCGTAGGCTTCCTGGACATCCTGTTCGACCCGACCTTCGACGCGACCCTCGCGGCGGCGATCTTCGCCTTCGCCACCATCGCCACGCTCGGCCTGCCGCTGGCGAACCGCGACGGTCTCGGCCAGCGTCTCAAGGCGGTGGCGCAGCGGCGCGAGGAATTGCGGGTCAAGCACCTGGCCGCCCTGAACGCCAAGCGCGGCGCGCTGCGCAGCCAGCCCGTCGGCTACATGAAATCGACCCTCGATCGCTTCAAGCTGGGCAATCTGCTCGAATCGGAAGACACGCGCGCCAAGCTGGCGCGTGCCGGCTATCGCGGCCAGGGCCCGATCGTGACCTTCATGTTCTTCCGCTTCGTGATGCCGTTTGCGGTGTTTGCCTTCGCGCTGCTCTATCTCTTCGTCATCTCGCACTTCACCTGGACGCTGACGATGAAGCTGACGGTCGCGGTCGGCGCGGCGCTGCTCGGCTTCTATCTTCCCGACCTCTTCCTGAACAACAAGATCGCGCGGCGCCAGCAATCGATCATGCGCGCTTTCCCCGACGCGCTCGACCTTCTCCTGATCTGCGTCGAATCCGGCATGTCGGTGGAAGCCGCGTTCCAGCGCGTCGCCACCGAGATCGGCGTGCAGTCGAGCGAACTGGCCGAGGAATTCGGCCTGACCACGGCCGAGCTGTCCTATCTGCCCGATCGCCGCCAGGCGTTCGAGAATCTGGCCGCGCGCTGCGGCCATTCCGGCGTCAAGGCGGTGGCCACGGCGCTGAACCAGGCCGAGCGCTACGGCACGCCGATGGGCCAGGCGCTGCGCGTCGCGGCCCAGGAAAACCGCGAAATGCGGATGGCGGAGGCCGAGAAGAAGGCCGCCTCGCTGCCGGCCAAGCTCACCGTGCCCATGATCGTGTTCTTCCTGCCTTGCCTGTTCGTCGTGATCATGGGGCCCGCGATCATGAAGATCATGCACATGACGCATCACTGAGGCGTCCTTCGCCGCCGCTCGCCCGGGCCGCGGCGTTACGCCGCCATTCGAAGCTCGTGTCCGCGGTGGCGTCGCGCCGGCGCTTTAGGGCTTTCCCGCGTCCGCCGTCATCCGCAGCGCCGGGATGCGGTCGGCGGGCTTGCCCTTTTTCTCGGGTGTCGCCGCCACGTGCGGCGCCGTGCGCCCCGACTTCGCCAGCTTGGCCGGCTTGCCGTCATGCGCCGCATGCGCGACCGGCCCGGCCAACGGATCGACCGGCACCGTCTGCATCACGACGCCGCCATGGGTGAGGGGCGTGGGAGCGCCATGGGCCGTCGGCGCCTGCACGATGATCGGCGCCGCATCGGCGCGCGCCACGGGCTTGCGCGGTGCGGCGGCATAGACCGGCGCCGGCGCGGCGAGCGCGTCCGTCGCCGGCGTCATCCGGTCGAGGAGGGCAAGATTGCTGTCGATCTTCGGATCGGTCGATCCGCTCGCCTTCGCCTGCGTCAACAGCCTGCGGGCCGAGACGGTGTCGCCCACCAGCATGCGCGACATCGCATAATTGTTCAGGATCGCCGGTTCGCCGGGCTTCATCGCCAAGGCCCGCTCATAGGCGAGCTTGGCGTCCGCCGGCTGGCTCGATTGGTCGTAGGCGACGCCGAGCGCGGAATAGAACGTCCAATCGTTGGGCTGCAGCTGGATGGCGCGCTGCAGGAATTGGACGGCGTCGCTCGCCTGCTTCTTCTGGACGAGCAGCTTGCCGTACTCGCCGACCACGCGTGGATCGTCGGGATAGACCAGCATCAGCTGGCTGATGATCCGCGTCGCGCCGACCACATCGCCTTTGGTGCGCAGGTCCTGCTCCTGTGCGAGTTCGGTGTTGACGTCGGGCGCCATCGGCGAAGCGCCGGTCGCGGCGGTGCCCTGCGAAGGCGCGGGCGCGTCGCCGCCTCCGAATGCGCCGCATCCGTAGAGCGCACTCGTGCACAACGCCAATCCGAGGATCCGAACTGCCAGGCGACGCATGGAAAAATCCTTTCGGACATGACGGTCCGCACTCAGCATGCGCGATGGCGGGTCAACAAACCCTTAAGTATATTGCGTGATAACAGCACAAAGGTCGTTCGGCCGACGCGTCGCGCCTTCGCCGTGCGGGGAACCGTCCAATCCCTGCGCCAAGGCGTCCAATTCCTGACGCAAAGCTGGGGTTGGATTGCGCTCCATGGTTTCGCGTCGGTCGTTGAGCGTTGCATTTGCGGGGTTGGCGGCGGTCGCCGGCGGTCTTCTGCTGGCGGCCGAGTTCAGCACCGCGCAGGGGCTTGCCCGGCGCATTCCCTTTCAAATCCTGACCGGATCGAGCGGCGGGACCTACTTCCCCGTTGGGCAGCTGATCGCAGGGCTCCTCAGCCATCCGCCCGGCGTCGATCGCTGCGAGGCGGCCGCGGTCTGCGGTCCGGCGGGGCTTATCATCAGTGCGCGGACCTCGGACGGCGCGGTCGCCAATGTGGTGGCCGTCAATGCCGGGCGGGCCGAATCCGGGCTGGCGCAAGGCGATGTGGTCGAACAGGCGGTTGCCGGCAAGGGCGCTTTTCGCGCGTCCGGCAAGCAGGCGGCGGTGCGCATTGTCGCCGATCTGTTCCCCGAGGACGTCCATCTTCTCGTCGCCAGCCGGGCGAAAATCCAGAGCGTCGCGGACCTCAAAGGCAAGCGCGTCTCGCTCGGCGCCGAAAGCTCCGGCACCAGCGTGACGGCGCGCGCGATCCTGAACGCCTATGGCATCGCCGAATGGCGGCTGAAGGCGCGGCACGACGCCTCCGACATCGACGCCCAGCTTTTGCAGCAGGGCCAGCTCGACGCCTTCTTCTTCGTCGGCGGAACGCCGGTGGCGCTGGTCGATGACCTGATCGCGCATGGCGTGGCGCGGCTGGTGCCGATCGACGGCAAGGGCCGCGACAGGCTGGTCGGGACCACGCCGTCGATCGCGGCCAGCGTGATCGCCGCCGGCACCTATCGCGGCACGCCGGCGGTGCAGACCGTCAGGGTTCGCGCCTTCTGGATCGTCAACGCGAAGGTGCCGGACGGCATCGTCTACGGCATCGCGCGCGCGCTGTTCAATCCGGGCAATCGCGAGGCCCTGGATCAGGGCGTCCGCTCCGCCGCCCAGATCCGTCTCGACAGCGCCACCGCGGCGCTGCCGGCGCCGCTGCATCCCGGCGCCGCGCGCTTCTATCGCGAAGTCGGCCGCTGGCCGCGCGCGCCGAACAAGATCTGAAATCGGACGCTATGCGAGGCCGGCATCCACTTCCCGCTGCGCCGCCGCGCCCCAATCGCGCATCGCCGGCAAGTCCATCACGCGCTCCATATAGGCCTTCACGGCGGCCGGCGCCTCCACGCCATAGGTCGTGAAGCGCGAGACCACGGGCGCATACATGCAGTCGGCGACGGAGAGACTCCCGAACAGAAAACCGCCGTCGCGGCCGAACCGCTCGAGTGCCGACGACCAGGCCTCGACGACGCGCGCGATCTGCGCCCGGGTCGCCTCGCGCAATGCCGGCAGCGGCAGCCGGCGTGCGAAATCCATCGACAATTGGTCGCGAAGGTCGGGAAAGCCCGAATGCATCTCCGCCGCGAAGGACCGCGCTTCGGCCCGGGTCAGCGGGTCCGGCGGCCACAAGTGGACGTCCGGATGGCGCTCGGCCAGCGTCTCGCAGATCGCCAAGCTGTCCCAGACCGTCGCGGCGCGGCCGTTCTCCTCGATGGTCAAAATCGGAACGCGGCCGGCCTTGGAATATCGGCGAATCTCGTCGCCGGTCAGCGGCTGCTGCCGCAGCGGCACCAGGATTTCCTCGAACGCCGCTCCGGTCGCACGCAGCGCGACATAGGGCCGAAGGCTCCAGCTCGACCAGTTCTTGGTCCCGACGATCAATGTGTATCCGGCGGCCATGGCGCTCCCCACGAGACAAGGCATTTTCTCCGATTCGACGGCATCGCGCATCGCACGATTTTCCGAGCATTGCGTCGATGCGTCCTGCATCCTATCCATCCGCAAGCCAAGGAAGTCCGCAATGCACAGCAGCCTCGTCAAAGCCGCACGTTCTGCGATCCCGCTGCACGCCACGGCGGCGCCCGATCTGAAGCGGTTGCTGGCAAAGCTGCCGGCGCGCGAGGCGGCGATCCTCAAGGCCACGGACTTTGCCGCGGGCGACGGCGAGCTGCGTCTCATTCCCGATGCGGAGGGCGCGATCGCGGCGGCCGTCCTGGGCCTCGCCAAGGGCGGCGACAAGCTCGCGCTGGCGAGTTTTTCCGAGAAATTGCCCGCCGGAACCTATCGCTTCGCCGACGTACCGGACGAACTCGGCGGCGCCCATGGCGCGCTGGCCTGGGTGCTCGGGACCTACCGCTTCGCCCGCTACAAGAAGAAGGACAAGCCGCACGGCGCCAAGCTGGTGCTGCCGCAGGGTATCGACGGCGAGGAGGTTTCGCGGATCGCGGCCGGCATCTTCCGCGCGCGCGATCTCATCGCGACGCCCGCCAACGACATGGGGCCGCAAGAACTCGCCAATGCCGTGCGCGACGTCGCCGCGAAGCATGGCGCCAAATTCTCGGTCGTGGTGGGCGATGCGCTGCTCAAGCAGAACTATCCGCTCATCCATGCGGTCGGCAAAGGCTCGGCGCGCGCGCCGCGGCTGGCAAGCTTTGCCTGGGGCCGCGCCGGGGCGACCAAGCTGACGCTGGTGGGCAAGGGCGTGTGTTTCGACACCGGGGGCTACGATATCAAGCCGGCTTCCGGCATGCTGGCGATGAAGAAGGACATGGGCGGCGCCGCGACGGTCCTCGCCATCGCCGACATGGTGATGGGGGCCGGCCTCGATGTGCGGCTCAAGGTTTTCGTGCCCGCGGTGGAGAACTCGGTTTCCGGCACCGCCTATCGCCCGGGCGACGTCTTTGCGTCGCGCAAGGGCCCGACGGTCGAGATCGGCAACACCGATGCCGAGGGCCGCCTCGTGCTCGCCGACGCGCTGGCCGAGGCCGACGCCGATGCGCCGGATCTTTTGATCGACATCGCCACGCTCACCGGCGCGGCCCGCACCGCGACCGGGTTCGAGTTGCCGCCCTTCTTCACCGACGACGAAGCGCTTGCCGCCGATCTGATGACGCATGCGGCGCTGGTGAACGATCCGATGTGGCGCCTGCCCCTGTGGCGCGGCTACGAATCGGCCCTGAACTCGACCGTCGCCGATCTCACCAACAACCCCAATTACGGCTATGCCGGCGCGATCACGGCCGCGCTGTTCCTCAATCGCTTCGTGGAAAAGGCGAAGAGCTGGGTGCATTTCGACATCGCCGCCTGGATCGACCGGCCCAAGCCCGGCCGCCGCGCCGGCGCGGAAGCCACGGCGGCGCGCGCGATCTATTCGCTGCTCAAGGCGCGCTACGGCTGATCGCGCGGAAATATTTCCGGCAACGATATATCGTCGGCGGTCCGGCATCGCCGGCTTTATCGGCACGCGGCGCCGGAAATTCCGGCCCGGCTTGCGCCTTTTTCGGCGTGGCGCGTTCGATAATCCGTACAAGGATTTATTTCCCGCAGTCCCTTGAACCGAGTCGGTCCAGCCCCCAGATCAGCCATATCCCCGAAATCGCATCGGAATGGTGAGGGCCGGTCGGAAACCGGATCGCTTTCGTCTCAATATCCGCGCGTCATATCGACGACGTTCTTCGGCGCCCGGCCGCTTTCGATGGCGGCAATGCCTTCGAGGATCGACCGCGTCGCATGGATCGGCGAGGTGATCGCCGCGATATGGGGCGTGGCGATGATCCTGGGATGTTTCCAGATCGGGCTTTCTCGCGGCAGCGGCTCGATCTCGAACACGTCGAGCGTCGCGCCAGACAGATGTCCCGAATCGAGCGCATCGACGAGGTCGGGCTCGTTCAAATGGCCGCCGCGCGCGATGTTGATCACATAGGCGCCGCGCGGCAGCTTCGCAAAAGTTTCGGCGTTCAGGATGTGGCGCGTGTCGGGCGTCAGCGGCAGCACGCAGATGAGGAAATCGCACACAGACAGAAAGGCGTCGAGTTCGCCCGCGCCGGCATGGCTTTCGATGCCGGCGACCGTCTTGCGGGTTCGGCTCCAGCCGCTCACCGCAAAGCCCAGGTCGCGCAGGCGCTCGGCGCATTCCGTGCCGATCTCGCCCAGGCCCAATATCCCGACCCGGGTATCGGCCGTCGCCCGCGGCAGCATGCGCTGGCGCCAGGCGCTCTCGGCCTGCGCGGCGGTGAAATAGGCGGCGGTGCGGTGCTGCATGAGCACATGCAGCGCGGCGAACTGCGCCATCTCGCCCGACAGGGTCGGATCGACGAAACGAATGAGCGGCACATGCTTGGGAAAATCCGGATCGACCAGGAATCCGTCCACGCCGGCGCCGAGCGAGAACACCGCTGCGAGATTGGGAAGCGAGGCGAGCAGGCCCGGCGGCGGACGGAAACTCGCCGCATAGCGGATCTCCGCCCGATCGTAGGCATCGACGCCTTGGGCGTAGACCTTGATGCCGCCGACGGAGAGCGGCTTCTGCCACGCCCCGCCCCAGCCCGGCGGCACGAGGAGAAGAATTGAGCCTGTCATGGACTCACGCTTACGCCTTCGCGG
>DASWOE010000378.1:0-11447 GCA_036398875.1 Rhizomicrobium sp. | reverse complement strand
TTGTTCCTTCTCCACGGTCTCGATGATGGTCTGGATGTCGGCTTCCTTCGAAACGTCGGTGGCGAAGGCGACGCCGCCGATCTCCTTCGCGGTTGCCGCCGCGCCCGCGCCGTTCAGATCGGCACAGACGACGAGCTTTGGGCCCTCCTGCGCGAAACGCAGCGCCAGCGCCCGCCCGATGCCGCTCGCGGCGCCGGTCACGACGACGATCTTGCCCCTGATATCCAAGCGGTTTCTCCGGTTTGCCAGTGCCGAGCTTAAGCGACAAACTGGGCGCACAACATCCCGGGAGAAAAATCATGGAAGGTCTTCAACTGCGCTCGCTGGTCAAGGACACGGGCGAGCTCGAACTTTCGCTGCAGCGCGTTCCCGTCGCCGAGCCCAAGGCGGACGAAGTGGTCGTCCGCGTCGAGGCGACGCCGATCAACCCCTCCGACATCGGCCTTCTGTTCGGCGCCGCGGATATGAGCAAGGCGACATATTCCGGCACGCGCGGGCAGCCCGTCGTCACCGCGCCGATCCCTGAACATCTGCGCCGCGCCATGGCGGCGCGCCTCGGCCAGTCGCTGCCCGTCGGCAATGAAGGCGCCGGCGCGGTGATCAAGGCCGGCGCCGATGCCCAGGCGCTGCTCGGCAAGATCGTCGCCGCGGTTCCCGGCGCGATGTATGCCCAGTACCGCACCGTGCGCGCCGCCGACTGCCTGGTGCTGCCGCCCGGCGCAACGGCGCAGGACGGCGCGTCCTGCTTCGTCAATCCGCTCACCGCGCTCGGCATGACCGAGACGATGCGCAAGGAGGGCCACACCGCGCTGGTCCACACCGCGGCGGCCTCCAATCTCGGCCAGATGCTGAACAAGGTCTGCGCCGAGGACGGCATCGGCCTGGTGAACATCGTGCGCAGCGAGGCGCAGGCGAAGATCCTGCGCGACCTCGGCGCGGCGCATATCGTCGATTCCTCCAAGCCGTCCTTCCTGGACGATCTCGTCGCCGCGCTCGTCGATACCGGCGCGACCATCGCCTTCGACGCGATCGGCGGCGGCAAGCTCGCGGGCCAGATCCTGACCGCGATGGAGATCGCCGCCGGCCGCAAGCAGACGACCTACAGCCGCTACGGCTCGACGGTGCACAAGCAGGTCTACATCTATGGCGGGCTCGACACCGGCCCGACCGAGCTGACGCGCGGCTTCGGCATGGCCTGGGGCGTCGGCGGCTGGCTGCTCACGCCGTTCCTGATGAAGACCGCCCCCGCCGAAATCGAGCGGTTGCGCCAGCGCGTGGCGAGCGAAATCAAGACGACCTTCGCCAGCCACTACACCAAGACGGTCTCTCTCGCCGGTGCGCTCGGCCCGGACGCGATCGCCGCCTACAACCGGCGCGCGACCGGGGAGAAATATCTCATCAACCCCAGTCTCTGAGGTCAGTCGTGCCGCTCGGCGCCCGCGGGCACGCTCACCCAGGGGTGCCGCCGGTCCTCATAGACCGAGAATTTGGGCGCCGGGAAATCCTTGTCGGCGAAGGCGCCGAGCGCGACGGCGACGACGTCCGGCTGGGTTTCGAGCCGGTACCAGACCGTCGTGCCGCAGGCCGGGCAAAAGTGAAACATCGCCTTGTTTCCGCTGTCGGCGACGCGGACATATTCCGTCGATGGCCCCTCGATCGTCACCCGCTCGCGCGGCCAGCGCGCCTGGGCGCCATAGGTGCTCCCCGTGCGCCGCTGGCATTCGGTGCAGTGGCACATCGAGACCCGCATCGGCTCGCCCTCGCAGGTCACGCGAAGCCCGCCGCAGGAACAGCTCGCAAGCCAAGTGGCCATTTTCATCCCCGTTTTCGGACCGTTCCGCCCGTCTTGAGTATAGAGCGCCGACCCGACTACACTCCACCGTCTTGCGGGGCCTGAGAACCATCGCGGCTGCGGCCACGGCGTCGGTTTTCCCAAACAACGATTTCGATGTTCAGGGGGAGACAATCGTGCGCAACAAATGGTTGCCGGCGCTGGCCGCTACGTTCGCTTTCCTGACGCCGGCGACACCCGCCCTGGCGCAACAGACGCCCACCGTCGAGGTCGTCCAGACCGCCACCCATCCGAACCCGCCGGCCGGCTGGAAAGTCGCCTGCATGCCGAACGCCGTGAACGGCGGCGCCAGCCCGACCTGTCCGGTCCTGCAGTACAACGGCTACACCTATTGGGCCTGGAGCGACAACAACAACGACGTTGCCATGGCGATCGTCGCCTATGACGAGAACGGCGTTGCGGTCAAACGATGGAATCGCACGGGCTCGCGCTACATCTGGAATCTGACGGTGGATCCGGCCGGGCAGACCGTCTCCTTCATCGGCCAGTCGAATGCCGCGATCACCTTCGGCTGGAACGATCTCTTCATTCCACAGGTAAGCGGCGATCTCACCTTCGTCAATATCGCCGCGCCGGGAATCAACTGCGTCTTCGACGTGGCGTGCACGGCCGCGGTCAACGACACGACCGGCTCCATCCCGCTTCCGTCCGTCGCGACGGGCACCGCAACCTTGCAGACGCGGACCTTTGCCGGGGCCGCCGGATCGCCCGGCGCGGGCAAGACCGCATACGAGTTCCGCGTGGATATGACCGACGCGGTCAGCGACGGGGAAGTGCCTTGCGTCACCGATCTCGCGGTCGATTTCGGCCCGACGGCGCGCCTGTCCTTCGACGGCACCGGCCAGCCCTATGACGCCTTTGTCGTCGCCCAGGGCGGCATCGGGACCATCGGGCTGTACAGCGTGACGCACGCCGGCGGCACGGTGGACTTCGTGTTCAGCCAGCCGGTTTGCGCCGGCACCAGCGCCGGCGGCGGCAAGTCCAGCATGTTCTTCGGCATGGCCTCGGACTTCGCGCCGCGGTCCGTGACGGCGAATGCGGGCTGGCCCGGGACGCTCGGCCGGCCGGTGCCGGCGCGCGCCCCCAGTCATCCCTGAGGCGCAATCGGGCACGCCGTCGGATTGCGACGCGCCCCTCCGGCCTGCCTAACGCCGGTGCGCCAGGACGCCGGGATTGACCACGTTGACGGGATGGCCGGCCGCGAAAGCCACGATCTGGTCGAAGATGTCGGAGAATTGCAGCTCGTATTCGTCGGTCGTCACATAGCCGATATGCGGCGTGGCGATGACGTTGCTCAGCCTGAGCAGCGGATGGTTCGGATCGCGCACCGGCTCCGCCTCGAAGACATCGACGGCGGCCTGGCCGGGCCGTCCCGCCTCGAGTGCGGCGACCAGCGCGCCGGGCGCGATCAGTCCGGCGCGGGAGGTGTTGACCAGGATGGCGCCCGGCTTCATCCGGGCCAGATCCTGTGCCGTGACGATCGCGCGCGTGGCATCGACCAGGCGCATGTGCAGCGACAGCACGTCGGCGCGTTCGAAGAACGCCGCTTTGTCGGTGGCGGTCTCGTAGCCGTCGGCGCGCGCCCGTGCGAGCGCTTCCTTTCGCCCCCACACCAGCACCTCCATGCCGAAAGCCTTGCCATAGCCGGCGACCGCCGCGCCGATGCTGCCATAGCCGAAGATGCCCAGCGTTCTGCCGCGCAGCGTCTTGCCGACGCCGATCTGCCAGATGCCGGCCTTCAAGGTCGCCACGTTCTGCGGAATCTCGCGCGCCGCCGCCAGCACCAGCCCCCAGGTGAGTTCCGCCGCGGCGTAGGACGGCGCGTCGGCATGCATGTTCGACGAGACGGTGATTCCGAGCCGTGTGCAGGCATCGATATCGATATGGGGATAGACGCTGCGCTGGCTGATCAGCTTCAATTCCGGCAGGCGTTCGAGAAGCTCGCCGCGGATCTGCGTGCGTTCGCGGATCAGGACCAGCGCGTCGGCGTCCTTGAGCCGCGCGGCCAGGGCATCGGCGTCCTGCAGGTGGTCGTTCCAGACCGTGACGCGATGATCGTCGAGCTTGGCGAAGCAGGAAAGGTGTCGCAGCGTGTCGAAATAATCGTCGAGGATGGCGACGTTCATGGCCGGCTTCCCGCCGCCTGCGAATTGCGGCAACAAGGCGATGTTACGATTTAAGCCGGCAATCGGCTACGGCCATCGGCTTGGCGGCGCGACCCGGCCGAAGGGCGCGCTCCGAGGCCGGCGATCGCTCGCCGGCCTCGGGGCAGCCTCTCGATGCGCCTAGTAGCGGTAGTGGTCCGGCTTGAACGGGCCGGCCTGCGGCACGCTGATATATTCGGACTGCTTGTCGCTCAGCACGGTCAGCTTCACGCCGATCTTCTCCAGATGCAGGCGCGCCACCTTCTCGTCCAGGTGCTTGGGCAGGGTGTAGACCTTCTTCTCGTATTTGCCGGGGTTCGCGAAGATCTCGATCTGGGCCAGCGTCTGGTTGGTGAAGCTGGCGCTCATCACGAAGCTGGGATGGCCCATGGCGTTGCCGAGATTCACGAGGCGGCCCTGGCTCAGCAGGATCATCTTCTTGCCGTCCGGGAACTCGATCTCGTCGACCTGGTCCTTGATGTTCTTCCACTTGAAGTTCTTGAGCCCGGCCACCTGAATTTCGCTGTCGAAATGGCCGATGTTGCAGACGATGGCGCGGTCCTTCATGGCGCGCATGTGCTCCACCGTGATGACGTCGAGGTTGCCGGTCGCGGTGACGAAGATGTCGGCGCGGGGCGCCGCCTCTTCCATCGTCGTGACCTCATAGCCTTCCATCGCCGCCTGCAGCGCGCAGATCGGATCGATCTCGCTGACGATGACGCGGCAGCCGGCCTGGCGCAGCGAGGCGGCCGAGCCCTTGCCGACGTCGCCGAAGCCCGCGACCATCGCGACCTTGCCGGCCATCATCACGTCGGTGCCGCGGCGGATGCCGTCCACCAGCGATTCGCGGCAGCCATAGAGGTTGTCGAATTTCGACTTGGTGACGCTGTCGTTGACGTTGATCGCGGGGAAGAGGAGCTTGCCCTCCTTCTCCATGATGTAGAGGCGGTGCACGCCGGTGGTGGTCTCCTCCGTCACGCCTTTGATGGCGCCGGCGAGCTTGGTGTACCAGCCATGCTTGTGCTTCAGCCGGCGCTTGATCGCGGCGAAGAGGACTTCCTCCTCCTCATTGCCGGCCTTTTCGAGGAAGGCGGTGTCGCCCTGCTCGGCGCGCAGGCCCAGATGCACCAGAAGGGTCGCGTCGCCGCCGTCGTCCAGGATCATGTTCGGCAGGCCGTCATCCGACCATTCGAAGATGCGGTGGGTGTATTCCCAATAATCTTCCAGGCTCTCGCCCTTGATCGCGAACACCGGAATGCCGGCCGCCGCGATCGCCGCCGCGGCATGGTCCTGGGTCGAATAGATGTTGCACGAGGCCCAGCGGATGTCGGCGCCCAGCGCCTGCAGGGTCTCGATCAGCACCGCGGTCTGGATGGTCATGTGCAGCGAGCCGGCGATGCGCGCGCCCTTCAGCGGCTGCGACGCGGCGTATTCGGCGCGGGTCGCCATCAGGCCCGGCATTTCGACTTCGGCGATATCCAGTTCCTTGCGGCCCCAATCGGCCAGGTTGATGTCCTTGACGGCGTAATCGTGCGTGGCGGCCATGCGGCTAGGGTCCTTCGATGAAGCGGGGCGGATATAGCAGCGGCCTCGCCTCGCGGCAAGAACATATAAAGAAATATGCATGTCTTTATGGCCTGCCAGCTGTCGCAACTTTATTGCGGAATTGAACCGCGATTTTGCGATTTTCCGCGGGCCGGACGTCCGCCGAAAACTGGCGTGAACATATGCGGAACGCACTATACCGCGACGAGCTAGGCGCGTCTAGGCGCTGCCGCCGATTTCCGCTCGATCAGCGAATGGGCCACGACATGGTCCTCCGGCGCGATGGCCTCGCCCGAGCGGCGGCTGCGGATGTCGCCGGCGATGAGGTCCAGGGTCTGGCGCGCGATGGTGGAGATCGGCTGGCGGATCGTCGTCAGCTGCGGCCAGACGGCCAACGCCATCGCGGTGTCGTCATAGCCGACCACGGAGAGGTCGCCCGGCACGTCGAGGCCCTTGCGATGCGCCACCGCGACCGCGGCCGACGCCATGTCGTCGTTGCAGGCGAAGATCGCCGTCGGCATCTTGCGCAGGGAGAGCAGCTTCTCGGCCGCGTCCTGCCCCGAACTGTGGCTGAAATAGCCCTGCACGATCAGCGCCGGATCGGGCTTGCAGCCCGCCTCGCGCAGCGCGGTCTCGAAGCCCAGAAGGCGCGCGGCGCTCGCCGAATGGTCGGGATGGCCCTTGATGAAGCCGATGCGGCGATGGCCGAGCCCGAGCAGGTAGCGCGTCATGTCGCCGGACGCCTTGAACTCGTCGATGCGCACGCAGGACGCCTCGCCGCAGAACCGTCCCGTCGCGATCGCGACGACCGAGACGCCGGCCCGCGTCAGATCGGCGATCAGCTCGGAGGATTCGCACACCGGCGAGGGCAGCACCATGCCGGCGAGGCCGCCATTGATCAGCTTGCGCACCGCCGCGCGGGCCGCCGCCGGATCGCCGGTCTCGCACTTCTCCAGCACCAGCTGGATGCCGTTGCGGCTGGCCGCTTCGAGCGCGCCGACGAGGAATTCGCTGAAATAGGTCGCGCTCGGATTGTTGTAGAGCAGCCCGACCCGCGCGGCCTCGGCGCTGGCCAGGCTGCGGGCCGCCGGATTGGGCAGATATTGCAGGTCCTTGACGGCTTTCAGGACCAGGTCGCGCGTCTCGGCCCGGACATAGCCTTCGCCGTTGACCACCCGCGACACCGTCATCTTGGACACGCCGGCACGCGCGGCGACGTCGTAGATCGTGGCGACGTTCCGGGTCCGGCGCTTCCGCGCCGTGTCAGAACTCCCCGCCATTCGGCCACCCCTCGACAAACGCCGTCATCCGTTACTTTCAGAGGTCGGCGCCCGCGCCGCAAGCCCCGGAAGGGCTTTTCCCGCCAAATCCCGGGCATGCGACGCAGGCGGCGGCGCTTGCGAGCCGGAACGGACGGCCGCGGTCGATGGTTTCTTCACCGGCACCAGGAGGTCCACATGACCGATTTGAAGTCTTCCCGCATCCTCATCATCGCCGCCGACGGCTTCGAGCAGAGCGAACTCGAAGTTCCCCGCGACCAGCTCCGGGCCAAGGGCGCGGCCGTCGATGTCGCGACGCCGGACGGCGGTCCGATCACGGGCTGGGATCGCAAGGATTGGGGTCGCCCGGCGCCGGCCGATCTCAAGATCGCCGATGCGAAGACGGAGGATTATCAGGCGCTCGTCATTCCCGGTGGCGTCATGAATCCCGACAAGCTGCGCCTGGACGAGGATGCGATGAAACTCGTGCGCGCCTTCCTGTCGGCCGGCAAGCTCGTCGCCGCCGTGTGCCACGGGCCCTGGCTGCTGGTGCAGGCCGATGCGCTGAGGGGCCGCCGGGCGACGTCCTGGCCGTCGCTGCGCAAGGACATGGAGAATGCCGGCGCGCGTTGGCGCGACGAAAAGGTCGTGGCGGATGACGGCATCGTCACCAGCCGCAAGCCCGAGGATCTCGATGCGTTCGTGGCCAAGATCGTCGAGGAAGTGGAGGAAGGGCGGTACTACCGGCGCGAGGCGGCCTGAGCGCTATTCCTCGCCGAACTTGGCCGCGATCAAGGCGAGGATCGCGGTGAGCGCCTCCGCCGCGTCCGGCCCCTCCACGGATATCTCGACCGTGGCGCCCAGCCCGGCGGCGAGCATCATCAGGCCCATGATGGAGCGCGCATTCACCGATTGGCCGTCCTTCGAGATCGTGATCTCGGATTGGAACCGCGCCGCGGCTTCCACCAGCTTGGCGGAGGCGCGCGCGTGCAGGCCGCGCTTGTTCGGGATGACGGCGCTGCGCCGCAGCGGCGCGCTCATTCCTTGGCGACGCCCGCCAGGTCGGCCGATCCGGCGCGCATGTATTTGCGTCCCGCCTCGATCGCCTGCCGAACCGCTTCGTCCAGCGGCAGCTTGTTGCGCACGTCGATCAGCTTGATCAGGCTCGGCAGGTTGACGCCGGCGAGGACCTCGATCTTGCCGCGCTCCAGCACCGTCAACGCCAGGTTGCAGGGCGTGCCGCCGAACATGTCGGTGGCGATCACCACGCCGCGGCCGACATCGACCGACTTCGCCGCCGCCGCGATTTCGCGCTGACGCCGCTCGATGTCGTCTTCGGGGCCGATGCACACCGCGCGCAGATGGGTTTGCGGACCCACCATATGCTCCATCGCGGCGATGAATTCCTGCGCGAGGCGGCCGTGGGTGACGAGAACGATACCGATCATGGGGATCCCTATGTGGCGTCACGATAGCAAGGTTCAAGTGCCGCGGAAGACCTCAAATGCGCTTGACGGCAGCGCCCCGGCGCTTGACGGGGCCGGGGTTCTTTGCGGCCAGGAGGCCCAGACTCGCGGCAATCTTAGCCACGGCGGAGGTTTCGAAGGCGTTGAGCGCGATCAGGAGCGGCTGCGCGGATTGACGCAGTTCGAGCGGCGCGGGCGGCACATAGGTGCGGCGCTCCGGCATCCGTTCGACCGGCGCGGACAGATCGACGACGAGCGCGACGCGCGCCGCCATATGGGGCAGGGCGACGATGCCGAGGCCGCGCACCTCCAGCTTCCCGGCGATCGTCCTGGGCGCGCGCACCTGCAGCGTGCCGCGCGCGATGCTGAGATCGCAGCGGTCGTCGGCCACCAGCACCGCGCCGCCCGCGATCAGGCGCAAGGCGAGATCGGATTTGCCGGCGCCGCTGCGGCCCAGCAGCAGGATGCCCTTGCCGTGCCAGCGCACGCAGCTCGCATGGATGTTCACCGGGCGGGTCATGCGCGCGTCAATGGCAGTTCGACGACGAAGCGCGCCCCGCCCCCATCGCGGTTCTCCGCCCAGACGCGCCCGCCGGCCGCTTCGGTGATCTGCCGCGCGATGGAGAGGCCCAGGCCCGAATTGGTGCCGAAATGGCCGTGCGGGCGCTCGGTGTAGAAGCGCTCGAAGATGGTCTCGAGATTTTCCGGCGGGATGCCCGGGCCGTCATCGTCCACCGTCACGCGGGCGCGGCCGCCCTGGGCGCGCGCCGCGACCGCGACCTCGCCGCCTTCCCGGGAGAACGAGACGGCGTTGTCGATGAGGTTGCGGAACACCTGGCCCAGCCGCTCGTCGCGGCCCAGCACATAGGCTTCGGGCAGAAGATCGACGTCGAGCACGACGTCGATGCCGCGCGAAATCTCGGTGAAGCGATAGACCTCGACGATGGTCTGCAGCAGGTGGTCGAGATCGACGCGCTCCGAGGTTTCGCGGCTCAGCTCCGCGTCCAGGCGCGAGGCGTCGGAGATGTCGGTGATCAGCCGGTCGATGCGCTTGACGTCGTTGCGCACGATGCCCATCAGCCGCGCGCGCTGCTCGTCGCTGCCGGCGCGCGTCAGCATCTCCACCGCGCTCTTGAGCGAGGTGAGCGGGTTCTTGAGCTCATGCGCGACGTCGGCGGCGAAGCGCTCGATCGCGTCGATCCGGTCGTAGAGCGCGCGCGTCATCGAAGACAGGCTGCGCGCCAGATCGCCGATCTCGTCGCCGCGCTCCTCCATGGTGGGGATGGAAGCGCGCCCGGCATGGCCGCTGCGCACCTCGTCGGCGGCGCCCGCCAGGCGCTGGATCGGCTCGGCGATGAAGCGCGCCAGGAACATCGACGAGATCACCATCACCGCGACCGCCACCAGGAACACCTGGATCAGCGTGGCGCGCTCCTCGCGCAGGATGTCGTCGATGTCGCCGCCTTCGGTGGAGACCAGCAGCACGCCATAGATCGCCTTGAAGCGCTGGATCGGCACGGCGACCGACAGCACCAGGCGGTTGCGCTCATCGACGCGCTCGGCCGTGGCGCCGTCGCCGCCCAGCGCCGTCGTCACCTCGCTGTAGACGCGGCCGTCGTCGCCGGCCTCGAAATAGGGTTCGAGACGGGTGAAGGGCCGCACCCCCATCACGCCCTCATAGAGGCGCTGGATCTCCGCCTTGAAGCGGTCCCACCAGTCGAGCGGCGGCAGATCCTCGATCTGCACCACATTGCGCGCCAGCAGGTAGCGCGAATCGACCAATAGCCGGCCATTGGTGTCGTAGAGCCGCGCCCGCAGCCGCGACGGCGCGATGAGCTGGCGCAGCAGCGGCTTGGCCTGGCTGACATAGACGAGGTGGTTGACGTCGTCGGTCGAATATTCGGCCAGCGTGCCGGCGACGATCTCGGCCTGCTGGCGGATGCCGCTCATGCGCTCCTCGACCAGGCTGGCGCGGTTCCACTGCACCGCCAGCACGCCGGCGATCAGCACGACCAGCGCGAAGCCGTTGAACAGAAGGATACGGCGCGTCAGCGCGGAGAAGCGCGGTCGCGGGGGTATCGCGGTGGCCATGCTCAGGCGTCATGCCTCGCGGTAGCGATAGCCGACGCCGTACAGCGTCTCGATGGCATCGAAATCGTCGGCGACGACCTTGAACTTCTTGCGCAGACGCTTGATGTGGCTGTCGATGGTGCGGTCATCGACATAGACCTGGTCGTCATAGGCGGCATCCATCAGGCTGTCGCGGCTCTTCACGAAGCCCGGCCGCTGCGCCAGCGCCTGCAGGATCAGGAACTCGGTCACGGTCAGGCGCACCGGCTTGGCATCCCAGGTGCATTCGTGGCGCTGCGGATCGAGCACCAGCTTGCCGCGCACCAGCGCTTCCTTCTTGCCTTCCGGGCCCGGCGGCAAGCCCTTGTTCGCGTCGGCGCGGCGCAGCACCGCCCGCACGCGCTCCAGCAGCAGGCGCTGCGAGAAGGGCTTGCGGATATAATCGTCGGCGCCGGCGTTCAGCCCCATCAGCTCGTCGATCTCCTCGTCCTTCGAGGTCAGGAAGATCACGGGCAGGTCGGAGGCCTGCTTGAGGCGGCGCAGCAGTTCCAGCCCGTCCATGCGCGGCATCTTGATGTCGAGGATGGCGAGGTCGGGCGGCGCGGCGGTGAGCGCGGTCAGCGCGGAGGCGCCGTCGGAGAAGGTGCGGACGTGGTAGCCCTCCTGCTCCAGCAGCATGCTGACCGAGGCCAGGATGTTCTTGTCGTCATCGACGAGCGCGATATTGGCCATGATTCGTACGCCCTTGCAGCGGCGCCTAGTATAAGGTGCGCAAGGACAAAGCAAAGCCGGATCGCATGAGCCTTCCACCCGACGGTTTCGACCCGCGCCGGTTCCGCTCGACGGTGCCGTTTTACGCGCGCTACCGGCTCGGCTATCCCGATGCCCTGATCGCCCGGGTGGCACGGTTCGCCGGCCTGACGCCGGGCGACGCGGTGATGGACCTGGGCTGCGGGCCGGGGCTGCTGGCGGTGCCTTTCGCGCAGCTGGGCTTTGCGGTGACGGCCGTCGATCCCGAGCCCGACATGGTCGCGGCCTGCGGCGCGGCGGCGCGCGAAGCCGGTGTCGCGGTCGATATCCGCCAGGCGAGTTCGTTCGACCTGCCGGCCGG
>DASWOE010000377.1:0-7737 GCA_036398875.1 Rhizomicrobium sp. | reverse complement strand
AGAGCGAGCAGAAGCGCGCCCGCCGCGGCAAATCCGCCAGCCGCGGACGTGGCGAAGGATTCGCCGGTGTTGTTGATGGTGGCGAGCGCCGACGCGAAGACGACGAGCGAAAACACCAGGGCGCTGGGGGCCGCGACCCGGGCGGCCTGGGCGCCATGGCGGCCGCGATAGAGAAGATAGGCGGCCAGCGCCGGCGAACCCAGGACGACGACCGAATCGGTCAGGACGGTGGCGGCGGGAATGCCCAGGAAGGCCAGCAGGGAAACGATGCAGAGCCCGATGAGGCCGAGGCGGATGCGGCGCTGTTCGCGCGGCCACAGATCGTCGATCGGAACGATGGCGTCGGCAAGCATGGCGGCGGCGGCGAGCGACAGGCCGGCGAACATCGCCATCAGGCCATAGGGCCCGCCCACGGCGGTCGCCAGGCTGGCATCGAACAGCCCGGTCTCGGACAACCGCTCCAGCAGCAGCAAGGTCAATGTGATCGCCGCCCAGCGCGCCGGCGCGTGGCCGAGCGTGACCGCCAGGCCCGCGGTCAAAAGGGCGGCCGCGGCGATCAGCGCCCATACCGCGGTCGTGAAGATCGCCAGCTGGCGGTTATGGGCGGCCAGCGCCGGCTCGGTCCAGGCCAGGATCGACGGCGGATCGGCGGCATTGGCGATCTCGACCGCGATGGCGACCGAGGTCGCGGGCGGGACGATGACGCGAAAGGCGCGCCGGCCATAGGCGCTCATGTGATCGACGACCACGAGCGAATCGGAACTGGCGGCGGCGAGGATCGCGGGCCGGGTCGGACGCGGCAAGATGCGGAAGCTGACGCTCTGCGGCTGCATCGCGACCAGGACGCGCGCGGCGGGGCGGATGGAGGAATTCGTCGCGGTGATGAGATACCAGCCCGAACCGTCCGGCTGGGTCTTGCCCGACGGCGCGTGATAGGGCGCCAGCCCGTCGCCGATCGCGATGGCGCCGTCGGGAGACGCGAAATCGATCGACGGGCGCGCCGCCGGCGCCGCGACGGCGGCGGACAGAACGGCGAACAGCGCCGCGATGAAGGCGAATCGTTTCATCGCTACCCTATTGTCATGGCCGGCGCATGCGGGCCACCCAGGCGACATAAATTTCGCGTCCCACGGAACCGCGGCCGACCCAATCCCGGGACATCGGAACGGGGCTTCAACCGGATGGCCCGTATTCGCGGGCCAGGAGACCTGTGCCCCTCACCCTATGCCACCTCATCGGCCAACAACGCGAACAGGACGTGATCGCGCCATTCCCCGTTGATCTGCAGGTAGCGCAGGGCCATGCCCTCCTGCCGGAACCCGACCTTGGTGAGAAGGTTGCGGGAGGGCTCATTCGACGGCAGGCAGGCCGCCTCGATCCGGTGCAGGCCGAGCGTGCCGAAGACGAAGGGCACCAGGGCGCGGACGGCATCGTGCATATAGCCCTGGCGGGCGAAGCGCTCCCCGACCCAGTAGCCCAGGGCGCAGCATTGCGTCACGCCGCGGCGGACGTTCGAGAGAGTGCAGCCGCCCATCAGCGCGTCGTCCTCATGCCGGAAGACGAAGAAGGCATAGGCCGAGTCGAGCCGCGCCTCTTTCTGGTAGCGCTTGATGCGGCGGCGGAAGGCGCCCTTGGTGAGCTCGTCGCTCGCCCAGACCGGCTCCCAGGGTTCGAGGAAGGCGCGCGATTCGCCGCGCAAGCGCGCCCAGGCGGGGAAATCGGCCATCCGCGGATAGCGCAGATAGACCGAGCCCGACTTGATGACCGGCTGCTGGCCGCCTGGAAAGGTGAGGCCCCGCATGAACGCCATGGGGCCCGTCGTCATTCGGCGGCCTTGAGAGCGGCGCCGAAGCGCCGCGCAAACACCTCGTGGGATTCGAGCGCGCGCACCGGACCGACCGCCGCAATGGCGGGAACGGATGCCGTCATCATGCGCGCGCCGAAGCGGCGCACGGCCGCGGCATCGACCGCGTCGAGCCTGGCGGTGAGCTCCTCGATCGGCAGCACGCGGCCATAGGAGAACATCTGCCCGGCGATCTGCTCGGCACGCTGGCCGGGACGTTCGAGCCCCATCAGCAGGCTCGATTTCATCTGCGCCTTGGCGCGCGAGACTTCCGCGTCGGTCGCGCCGGCGGCGAGGTTTTCCATCTCGCCGGCGATCACCGCCGAGATCTGGCCGGCTTCGGCTTCGCCGGTGCCGGTGTAGATCCCGATGGTGCCGGAATCCTTGGACGACTGGGCAAAGGCCGAAATCGCGTAGCACAGGCCGCGCTTCTCGCGCGCCTCCTGGAACAGCCGGGACGACATGCCGCCGCCCAGCGCGGTGACATAGACCTGGGCGACGTAGAAATCGGGATCGCCGCTGGACACGCCCGGCAAGGCATAGGCGATATGGGCCTGTTCGAGGTCCTCCTCGACGCGGATGTCGCCGCCGACATAGCGCGCCGGCAGCGGCGCGGGTGTCGGGCCGGGCGCCAGGCGGGCGAATTTCTCGGCGACCAGCGCGACCATCGCCTGGTGCTCGACGGCGCCCGAAGCGACGAAGGTCATGCCGCCGGCGCGGTAATTCGCGCCCATATAGGTGCGCAGATGCTCCTGGGTGAAGGCGCTCACCGTCTCGACCAGGCCCAGGATCGGCCAGCCCATCGGCTGGTCGGGATAGGTCACCGATTGCAGGTGATCGAAGATGATGTCGTCGGGCGTGTCGGCGGCCTGGCCGATCTCCTGCAGGACGACATGGCGCTCGCGCTCCAATTCGTCCTGCGCGAAGGTCGGGTTGATCAGGATATCGGCCAGCAGATCGATGCCGAGCGGCACGTCGGGTTTGAGCACGCGGGCGTGGAAGGCCGTCTGCTCGCGGCTGGTATAGGCGTTCAGATAGCCGCCGACCGCCTCGATCTCTTCGGCAAGGTCGCGCGCGCTGCGGGTGGCGGTGCCTTTGAACGCCATGTGCTCGAGCATGTGGCTGACGCCCATGACCGGCTTGGTCTCGTTGCGGCCGCCCGCATTGACCCAAACCCCGAGCATCGCGCTCTGCAGCTGCGGCATGGGGTCGGTCACAATGGTCAAGCCATTGGAAAGTCTTGAGATTTCAGGTGTCATCGGGAGAGCTTAGACTCGATATGCGCCCGGACCAAGGCCTTGTCGTTGGGCAAAATATCCAGCCTTTCCGGGCGGTTAAGCAACCCTTTGAGGCGTTCGGGGAGCGGCGGGGGCATGCCGGAGGCCCTGGCGACGGCGTCGGGGAATTTGGCGGGATGGGCGGTGGAAAGGATGACTGTCCGACCGCGATGCACCGCGTTGAGTTGGCCATGGGCGGCTACCGCGGTGTGCGGATCGATGGCGAAGCCGAACTGCCGGTAAACTTCAGCGATCGTCTCCAGCGTCTGCGCGTCGGTCGTGCGCTGGGCTTCGTAGCGCCGGCGCAGATCGGCGAGGATAGCGGCCGGCAGGGTGAGCGCCCCCTCCGCTGCCAGAGTCGCCATGGCGTCGCGCAGCCATTCGGCGTCGCGGCCCGACGCCTCGAACAGCGCGCGCTCGAAATTGCTGGCGACCTGGATGTCCATCGAAGGGCTGAGCGAGGCATGCACCGGGCCGGGCTTGTAGACGCCCTCGGTCAGCACCCGCGCCATGATGTCGTTCTCGTTGGTGGCGACGATCAGCTTTTCGACGGGCAGGCCCAGGCGCATCGCCGCCTCGCCGGCGAAGACGTCGCCGAAATTGCCGGTGGGCACGACGAAGACGCACGGCATCGCGAGCGCGGCCGTCGCGGTGAAATAATAGACGCTCTGCGCCGCGATGCGGGCGAAATTGATCGAGTTCACCGCGGTCAGCGACACGGCCGGCGCGAAATCGCGATCGGCGAACAGCGCCTTCACGATTCCCTGGCAGTCGTCGAAGGTGCCTTCAAGCGCGATGTTGTGGACGTTGGCGTGGCCGCTGGTCGTCATCTGGCGGCGCTGGACCTCGCTGACCCGGCCCTTCGGATGCAGCACGAAGACCTCGATGTTCGCCAGGCCGCCGAGCGCGGCGATGGCCGCCGAGCCGGTATCGCCGGAGGTGGCCGCGACCACGGTCGCCTTGCCGCCGCGCCTGGCGAGCGCGCGGCTGAACAGCCGGCCCAAGATCTGAAGCGCGATGTCCTTGAAGGCCAGCGTCGGGCCGTGGAAAAGCTCGAGCAGGAAAGTCCGCGGACCAAGACCCCTGAGCGGCGCGATTTCGGGGCCGTCGAATGTCGCATAGGCGGCGGCGATATCGGCCTTGAGGTCGGCGTCGCCGACATCCGAACCCACGAAGCGCCGCAGGATCGCGAAGGCGACATCGGCATAGGGCTTGCCGGCAAAACCGGCCTGTTCCGCGGCCGGGACCGGCGGCCAGGCCTGGGGCAGATAGAGCCCGCCGTCGGGCGCCAAGCCGGCAAGCAGGATATCCGTGAAGCTAGCCCTGGGGGCCTGCCCGCGCGTACTCACATAGTATTGATCATTGTTTTCAGGAATCGGCACGTTTCGCCCCGAAGGCCAGCCTTCCGCTGGAGACATGATAGGCGATGTAGACGCCGAGGAGACCGGCCGCCATCAAAAACCAGGTGATCGCATATTGCAGGTGCTCGTTGCGGAAGGCGACGACGGTCTGGCCGCCCTTCGGCCAGCCGCCCGGATTGGGCGTGGCGCCGGCCTCGATCAGTGCCGGCGCGGCCGGCGCGATCCCGTCGGCCTTGGCGATGGCGGCGACGTCGCGGACGAACCAGATGCGCCGTGCGCGCTCGGGCGGCGGGGTGAAGGCGCCGGGCGCCTCGCCAAAACGCCACACGCCCGTGACGGCGGTCTCGCCCTCGACGATGCCTTCGGGCCGGGTCGCGGGGTCCTTGAGATCGCGAGGCACGACGCCGCGATCGACAAGCAGGGTGCCGCCGCCGTCGCTCACGAACGGCACGACGACATGGAAGACCGGCGCGCCCTGCAGGCCGATGCCGTAGATATAGGCCTCCTTCGCGTTGTCGAAACGGCCGTGCAGCGTCACGCGGCGATATTCCGCGCCCTTGCCCAGCGCGAGGATACGGTCCAGCGAGACCGGCGCGGCGGCCAGGTTGCGGTTCACCTGGTCGATCAGCGCGAGTTTCCATTGCAGCCGCTGCAACTGCCACACGCCGAGACCGACGAGGAGCGCCAAGGCGATCGCCGTGGCGACGGTGATGCCGGGCAGCGGACGGAAGCGCATCGTTACCTCTCCCGCTTGCGGGAGAGGTCGAACGGCGCGAAGCGACGGCCGGGTGAGGGGATGTCCCGGGCGGACGGCCCCTCACCCGGAAATGCTTCGCATTTCCGACCTCCCCCGCAAGCGGGAGAGGTTGCGGGTGCATCCTGCGTCACGATTCCAATTTCCCCTCGCCGGCCTTGTGCCTGTATTGCAGCACCAGCAGCGCGGATTTGACGACGCGCAGGAACACGACGGTGAGCAGCGCGATCAGCGGTGCCCACAGCACCGCATGGACCCAGAGCGGCGGCGAAAAGGTGAACTCGGTCCACAGCGCGGCGCCGCAGACGATGGCGCCGACGACGAGGATGACGAGCGCCGCGGCGCCGTCACCGACGTCAAACGCCCGGAAATTTTGTCCGCATGCGGAGCATTCCGGCGCGATCGACAGATAGCCGTCGAACAGCCGGCCCTGGCCGCATCGCGGACAGCGCCCCAGCAAGCTCGCCTGAACGACGCCGGGGGCTGTCATCGGCAGCGTCAGCCGGCCACGACCGGACCGGCGCCCCAGACATAGATGCAGGCGAACAGGAACAGCCACACCACATCGACGAAGTGCCAGTACCAGGCGGCCGCCTCGAAGCCGAAATGGCGCGTCGGCGTGAACTGTCCGGCGATGGCGCGGAACAGGCACACGGTCAGGAAGATCGTGCCGATGATGACGTGGAAGCCGTGAAAGCCCGTCGCCATGAAGAAGGTCGAGCCGTAGATCGCGTCGAAATTGCCGACCCCGACCGCCAGCGAGACATGCGCCGGATCGGTGAAGGGCGCCGTCGCCAGATGGTTGAAGCCGAAGGTGAACGGCGCGTGCGCGTACTCATAGGCCTGGACGCAGGTGAAGGAGGCGCCGAGGATCACGGTCAGCAGCAGGCCCTGGATCGCGCCCTTGCGGTCGCCGTGCTGGATGGCGTGGTGCGCCCAGGTGACGGTGGTGCCCGAGGTGAGCAGGATCAGCGTGTTCAGCAGCGGGAAGTGCCAGGGGTCGAGCGTGGCGATGCCGGACGGCGGCCAGGAGCCGATCGAGACGTCGTTGAAGAAGATCGCCGAGTTGAAATAGGCCCAGAACCAGGCGACGAAGAACATCACTTCCGAGGCGATGAACAGCAGCATGCCGTAGCGCAGATGCAGCTTCACCACCGGGGTGTGGTCGTGCTTGACGACCGACTCGTTGAC
This sequence comes from Rhizomicrobium sp., assembly GCA_036398875.1. Lineage (GTDB taxonomy): Bacteria > Pseudomonadota > Alphaproteobacteria > Micropepsales > Micropepsaceae > Rhizomicrobium. Next base: position 1,311 of record DASWOE010000377.1, on the reverse strand, counting down.
GACGTCGCGCCACCAGCCGGCCATGGTGAACAGCACCAGTACCGCGCCGATGGCGAAGATCCAGGGCTGGCCGTTGAGCGGCAGGCCCCAGAAGCCGGTATAGTCCTTGTTCATCCAGAACACGGCGCCGATCAGCATCGTGAAGGCGGCGATCGACCCGACGATCGGCCACGGGCTCGGATCGACGAGATGATAGTCGTGCTTGACCTCGCTATTGGCCATGATCGTAACGCCCTCTCCTACGGGTGAACCCGCACCATCGTCATGATGTAAAACAGAACCACCAGCGCGCCCAGCGCCAAGGCGAGCGCGATATTGCGCCGGCGCCGGGCCTTGTCGTCGCTGTCGCTCATCGCCGCCACCGTCAGCTCCACGCCGCGAAGGGCGCGATATGCGCCACGCGCTCCACGATCAGCGCCGCGAACAGCGCGAACATGTAGATCAGCGAGACGCGGAACAGCCGGTGCGCCGCGGGCTCCTTGTCCTCGTCATGCTCGAAGAACACGGCGACCGCCTCGAACGCGAACCAGGCGCCGATGCCGCCGGCGCAGAAAAGATAGAGCGGCCCGGCGATGCCGATGGCGGCGGGGCTGAGGCCGAGCGGGACGAGGACCGCGGTATAGGCGAGGATCTGGCGCCGCGTCGCCCGCTTGCCGCGCACCACGGGCAGCATCGGCACGCCGGCGCGGGCGTAATCGCCGGAGCGCCACAGCGACAGCGCCCAGAAATGCGGCGGCGTCCACAGGAAGATGATGGCAACCAGCAGGAGCGGCGCCACCTCCAGCGAGCCGGTGACCGCGGCCCAGCCGATCGCCGGCGGCAGCGCGCCGGACAATCCGCCGATCACGATGTTCTGCGGCGTGCGGCGCTTGAGCCAGAGGGTGTAGATGCCGACATAGACGAAGATGGTGAACGCCAGCAGCGCCGCGGCCGCGAAATTCACGAACAGGCCCATCAGCGCGACCGCGCCCACCGCCAGCGTCCAGCCGAAGCCGAGCGCCTCGCCCGGCGCGATGCGGCCCATCGGGATCGGGCGGCCGGCGGTGCGCGACATCAGCCGGTCGATGTCGGCGTCATAGGCCATGTTAAGCGCGCCCGAAGCGCCGGCCGCGACCGCGATGCACAGCAGCGCGACGAAGCCGGTGAGCGGATCGAGGTGTCCCGGCGCCGCGACCAGGCCGGCCAGACCGGTGAAGATCACGAGCGACATCACGCGCGGCTTCAAGAGCGCGAAATAGTCGCCGACCGTGGCGGCGCGGGCATCTGCGAAAGCGGTTGTGAGAGCCATCAGACGGCCGCCCCCTCCACCGC
>DASWOE010000376.1:0-7912 GCA_036398875.1 Rhizomicrobium sp. | reverse complement strand
CGATCCCATAACGGTCGGAAGAAAGGCTGGCGGGACATCGTGCGGGCAGGCTAGGCCAAGACGGTGCCAGCCGGTAACGCGCGAGCCGGGTTCCGGGAACCCGGCAGGGGCGCCGCCGCGCCTGCCGGCTACCCGGCCGCGCTCAGCTGTCCCGCCTCGCGATGCGGCAGGACCCAATCCTTCCGCACGAAGTGGCAGGTGTAGCCGCTGGGATATTTCACGAGATAATCCTGGTGCTCCGGCTCGGCTTGCCAGAACGCGCCGGCCGGCTCGACCGCGGTCACGACCTTGCCCGGCCAAAGACCGGAGGCCTCGACATCGGCGATGGTGTCCCATGCGATGCGCTTTTGCTCCTCGTTCGTATAGAAGATCGCCGAACGATAGCTGCGGCCCCGATCATTGCCCTGACGATCGACGGTGGTCGGGTCGTGGATCTGGAAGAAGAATTCGAGCAGCTTGCGGAAGCCGATTTTCGCCGGATCGAAGACGATTTCCACGGCCTCGGCATGGTCGCCATGGTTGCGGTAGGTCGCGTTCGGCGTGTCGCCGCCGCTATAGCCGACGCGCGTGGAAATCACGCCGGGATATTTTCGCAAAAGGTCCTGCACGCCCCAGAAGCATCCACCGGCTAGAATCGCGCGTTCCTGTCCATTGCTCATTTCGGCCTCCAGTTCTCGGCATTGAAGAGTTTGCGGTAGTCGCCATAGCCTTCCTTCTCAAGGTCGGCCAGCGGCACGAAGCGCAGGGCGGCGGAGTTGATGCAGTAGCGCAGACCGCCCGCCTCCTCGGGCCCGTCGTCGAAGACATGGCCCAGATGACTATCGGCCGCGCCCGAGCGGACCTCCGTGCGGCGCATGCCCAAGGTGGTGTCGGAACGCTCCACGATCTTGCCGCCCGCGATCGGCTTGGTGAAGCTCGGCCAGCCGCAGCCGCTGTCGAACTTGTCCGCCGACGCGAACAAGGGCTCGCCGGACACGATATCGACATAGAGGCCGGGATCCTTGCTGTCCCAGAACGCGTTCTCGAACGGCCGTTCCGTGCCGTTCTTCTGCGTAACGCGAAATTGCTCCGGCGTCAGCCGCGCGATGGCGGCCTCGTCGCGCTTGTAGACGGACATCCTGTCTGCTCCTTTAGGCGGCCGCGCGCCCTGCCCGGCCGAGGGAGGCGAACTCCTCGTCGCTCAGACGCATATCGATCGCCGCAACATTCTCTTCGAGATGCGATGAAATTCACGCCCGGTTCGGCAAGGCGCTTCGGCGGACGCGGGCATTCGTCCCCATCCGCGGGCTCGCCCCCTATGCCGTTGCCGGTGATGCGCATCGCGCCGAAGCCGAGCCGATGAATCCCGACATCGCCGCCGATCTTGAACCTGCCGGATCGCGCCGCATCGGCCATGACGGGCTCCTCACTCATGCGTCGGCGGCCCGCCCCTCATAGGCACAACGCTCCCCGCAACTTTCGCGAAGAACCGTGACGCGCACAAGGCCCGGAACGACGTTCACGGCCCGGTCCCAGATCCAGCGCGCGATATTTTCCATCGTGGCCGGGCCCATGTCCTCGATGTCGTCGAGGAATTGGTGATCCAGCTGCGCCCGCAGCCCGCCCAGATGCTGCTCAAGCACGCCGATATCCACGATCATGCCGGTGCCGCGATCCGGCCTGCCCGAAACGGCGATCTCGGCTTTGTAGTAGTGCCCGTGGATCCGCCGGCTCGCCTCGCGGTCGATCTCGCGGCGAAGGGTATGCGCCGCTTCGAAGGTGAAGGATTTTGTCAATTCCCACATGAGGGACAGGATTCTCCGGGACCGATCGCGCCGCCTGCGCGCAGCCGGCACAATCTAGCATCCGGATCGCTTCGGTTCTTTGCAATTTTGTCACGCGTCGATCGCGATCCATCCCCCTGGGCACCGGATGCCGGCGCTTTGCCGACGTCGTCGAGGCGGCGAGAACGCCCGCTTGGCGCGGAAAGCCTGCTATGATCGCGCCATGCTCGTCCGTCATCTCGCCTATTTCGTGACGCTGGCGCGGGAGCGCCATTTCGCGCGCGCCGCGGAGGCCAGCAATGTGGCGCAGCCGACGCTGTCGGCCGCGATCCGCAAGCTGGAAGAAGATCTCGAAGCGCGCCTCGTGATCCGCAATCACCACTTCGTGGGCTTGACGCCCGAGGGCGAGCGGGTGCTGGCCTGGGGCCGGCAGATCCTCACCGACTACAACAGCCTGCGCGAGGACCTCTCGCGCCTGCGCAAGGGCATGGTCGGCACGCTGCGGCTCGGCGTCATTCCGGCGGCGATGCCTTCGGTGTCGTTCGTCACGGCGAAGTTCTGCAAGGACCATCCGGCCGCGGATGTCGAAATCCAGTCGCTGAACTCGCGCGCCATCCAGCGCGGCCTCGACGCCTTCGAACTGGATGGCGGCATCACCTATCTGGAGAACGAACCGCTGGAGAATGTGCGCCGCATCGCGCTCTATCGCGAGCACTATGTGTTCGTGACGCGGCGCGAGCATCCGCTGGCGTCGCGGCAGAGCGTGACATGGACGCAGGCCGCCGGGGAAAAGCTCTGCCTGCTCAGCGAGGACATGCAGAACCGGCGCATCATCACAAATCTTCTGGCGTCCATCGGCGTCGCAATATCCCCACCGATCGTGAGCAATTCCTTTTTGGGGATCTACTCGCACCTGCGGCACGGCGAATGGTCGAGCATCGTGCCGCACACCTTCTCCTACATGTTCGGCGGCATGCGCGATCTGGTCGCCATCGATCTGGTCGAGCCGGTGCACACCCAATCCATCGGCCTTGTACTTTCCAATCGCGAACCGCCATCGCCGATGTCGAACGCGCTGCTTGCCTCAGTGCTGGAAGGCGATCTCGGCTTCACCTTTTCGCAGCCGCGGGAATCTTGATCGGAATCTCCTATCACGCGTTCCAAAGCTTTCATTGGATACCGCGATGGGAGCAGGACCACTATCGCGTCGTTCGAGGCGAGACGAAGGCGCGGCAAGCGCACGCCTCCTTCGAACGAGGAAACGATCCGGTGTGCGACATTTCGACGATGATCCCGACGGCCGCCATGGATGTTCCTCTCCCGGAAAATTCAAACCTTGAGGAATCCCCCAATGGCGAAGGTTGTTTGCGTTCTCTATGACGATCCGGTCACCGGCTATCCCAAATCCTATGCGCGGGACGACCTGCCGAAGATAGACGTCTATCCCGGCGGCCAGACGCTGCCGACGCCCGAGGCGATCGATTTCCGGCCGGGCACCCTGCTCGGCAGCGTGTCGGGCGAGCTGGGCTTGCGCAAATTCCTCGAATCGCACGGTCACCAATTCGTCGTCACCTCGGACAAGGACGGGCCCAATTCGGTGTTCGAGCGCGAACTCGTCGATGCCGACATCGTGATCTCGCAGCCCTTCTGGCCCGCCTATCTCACCGCCGAGCGGATCGCCAAGGCCAAGAACCTGAAGCTCGCGATCACCGCCGGGATCGGCTCGGACCATGTCGATCTGAAGGCCGCGAGCGAGCGCGGCATCTCGGTGGTCGAGGTCACCTATTGCAATTCGATCAGCGTCTCCGAGCACGTCGTGATGATGATCCTGGGGCTGGTGCGCAACTACATCCCCTCCTACCAGTGGGTGATGAAGGGCGGCTGGAACATCGCCGATTGCGTGGCGCGCTCCTATGACGTCGAGGGCATGCATGTCGGCACCGTGGCCGCCGGCCGCATCGGCCTGGCCGTGCTGCGCCGGCTGAAGCCGTTCGACATGCACCTGCACTATTACGACCGCCACCGCCTGCCCGAGGCGATCGAGAAGGAGCTGAACCTGCTTTGGCATCCCGATGTCGAAGACATGGTGAAGGTGTGCGACGTCGTCACCATCAACGCGCCGCTGCATCCCGAGACCGAAGGGCTGTTCGACGACAAGCTGCTGGCGAAGATGAAGCGCGGCGCCTATCTGGTGAACACGGCGCGCGGCAAGATCTGCGACCGCGACGCCATCGTGCGCGCGCTGGAAAGCGGCCAGCTTGCCGGCTATGCGGGCGACGTCTGGTTCCCGCAGCCGGCGCCGAAGGACCATCCGTGGCGGACCATGCCGCATCACGGCATGACGCCGCACATCTCCGGCACCTCGCTGTCGGCGCAGGCACGCTATGCCGCGGGGACGCGCGAAATTCTTGAGTGTTTTCTCCAAAACCGGCCAATTCGAGACGAGTATCTGATCGTGCAGGGCGGCAAGCTCGCCGGGACGGGCGCGCACTCCTACAGCGAGGGCGACGCCACCAAGGGTTCCGAAGAGGCCGCCAAGTTCAAGCGATAGGACACAAACACGGGGAGGGCCGGCGCGGGCCGGCCCTTCGCATTTGGGAAATGCCGGGAATGTCCATACAGGACGACGCTTCAAAGCTGGGACCGGAGCCGCTGCCGTCGCTGGCGCGCAAGCTCGGCTTCGCGGCGGTCTCGGGCCTCGGCGGCTTCATCGTGATCTTCCTGCTGGCGCAGGCGACCGCGAGCTTGCATGCCCTGCTCCTCATCGCCCCCTTCGGCGCGAGTTGCGTGCTGGTGTTCGCGCTGCCGCGCAGCCCGCTGGCGCAGCCGCGCAACGTGATCGGAGGGCATCTGGTTTCCGCCACGGTCGGCATTTGCGCCTACGCCCTGTTCGGCGCCGCGCCGTGGAGTTTCGCGCTTGGCGTCGGCCTCGCCATCGCGCTCATGGAGTTGACCGGCACGCTGCATCCGCCGGCCGGCGCCGATCCCATCGTGGCGATCCTGGCCAAGGCCGGATGGACGTTCCTGCTGTCGCCGGTGCTTGCCGGCGCCGTGCTGATCGTGGCCGGCGCCTTCGTCTATCACCGCATCCTTTCGCAACGACCCTATCCAATCCAGTAAGACCGGGAGAAGCCCCAGCATGACCAGCACGACCGTTTCCGGCGCAGGAGGCCCAGGTCTTCTCGCCCGCGAGCACACCATCGCAGGCCCCGCCTTCAATCGCTGGCTGGTGCCGCCGGCGGCGCTGGCCATCCATCTGTGCATCGGCATGGCCTACGGCTTCAGCGTGTTCTGGCTGCCGATGAGCAAGATGCTGCCCGGCGCCGCCGCCTGTTCGGGCGGCTTCCTGGCCGAGCTGACCGCGGCCAATTGCAACTGGTCGGTCGCCGACGTGACCCACATCTTCGAGACCTTCATCGCCATGCTCGGCATCTCGGCGGCGATCTGGGGCGGCTGGCTGGAGCGCGCCGGGCCGCGCCGGGCCGGGCTCTATGCCGCGCTGTGCTGGGGCGGCGGTCTGATCCTGGGCGGCTATGGCGTGATGATCCACCAGCTGTGGCTGGTCTATCTCGGCTGCGGCTTCATCGGCGGCATCGGACAGGGGCTGGGCTACATCACGCCGGTCTCGACCCTGATCAAATGGTTTCCCGACCGCCGCGGCATGGCGACGGGCTTCGCCATCATGGGCTATGGCGGCGGCGCGATGATCGGCTCGCCCCTCGCCGTCTGGCTGATGGCGCGTTTCGCGGCCGACGGGACGTCCGGCGTATCGACCACGCTGATGGCGATGGGCGCGGTCTATTTCGTCGTCATGGCGCTCGGCGCCTTCGGCTTCCGCGTCGCGCCCGTCGGCTGGAAGCCCGCCGGCTGGACCCAGAAGGCGGCCGCGAGCGGCGGCTTGATCACCGGCGGCCACGTTCATCTGAACGTGGCGTGGAAGACGCCGCAGTTCTGGCTGATCTGGGGCGTCCTGTGCATGAACGTCACCGCCGGCATCGCCGTGATCTCGGTGGCGAGCCCGATGCTGCAGGAGGTGTTCGGCGGCCGGCTGCTGGGCCTGGGCGCGCACGCCGCGCTCACCGACCTGCAGAAAGCCTCGATCGTGGCGGCCGCGGCGGGACTGGTCGGCCTTGTCAGCCTGTTCAACAGCCTGGGCCGGCTGTTCTGGGCCTCGCTGTCGGACTATCTCGGCCGCAAGAACACCTATTTCGTGTTCTTCACCTTCGGCATCATCCTCTATTGCCTCCTGCCGAGCTGGGGCCATCTGGGGCTCGCGGCGGCGTTCGTCGCCTCGGTCTGCGTCATCATCACGATGTATGGCGGCGGTTTCGCGACACTGCCGGCCTATCTTGCGGACATCTTCGGCACGCAGATGGTGGGCGCGATCCACGGCCGGCTGATCACGGCGTGGTCGGTGGCGGGCGTGGCGGGACCGGCGCTGATCGCGGGGCTGCGCGACACCCAGCTTGCCCATGGCGTGCCCAAGGCCCTGGTCTATGACGGCACGCTCTACATCATGGCGGGACTCCTGCTGGTCGGCCTGCTTTGCAACCTGTTCGTGCGTCCGGTCGCGGCGAAGAACTACATGACCGACGAGCAGCTCGCGCACGAGCGCGCGCTGCAGCATGAGGACCATGTGACGGCCGATGCCGCGACGGCGGCGCGCGGCGGATTCGGAGGGCTCGGCGTCGCGGCCTGGCTGGCGGTCGGCGTTCCGTTCCTGATCGGGCTTTACATCGCGCTTTCGAAGGCGGCGGCGTTGTTCTGATCCGGCGCCGATTGTCCTTCTTCGCCGACCTCGCTAAGTAGCGGCATGACCAACGCCGATGCCGGACCCGGAAGATCGCGCCGCGCCGCGCTCGTCGAAGCCGAACGCCGGGCCGGCGCGCTGTTCGATTCGATCGAGCGGGACCGGCTCATCCGGCCCGGCCGGACCGAGCGCGAGGTCGAAACGGAGATCTACGCGCTCGCCCTGCGGGACTTCGGCGTCGAGAAGCATTGGCACAAGCGCATCGTGCGGGCGGGCGCGAACACGCTGACGATCGCCGGCGACAATCCCGCGATCCGCACCATCGCGGCCGACGACATCGTCTATCTGGATCTGGGGCCGGTCTTCGAAGACTGGGAAGCCGATCTGGGGCGCACCTACGTCCTGGGCAGCCATCCGGGCGCCCCCCTCGTGGCGGCGCTTCCCGTGATCTTCGAACAGGTGCAGGCGCACTATCATGCGTCGCCGGACATCACGGGTGCCGAGCTTTATGCCTTCGCGCTGCAGGCGGCGGCCGACGCGGGTTGGATATTCGGCGGGGCGATCGCCGGGCACATCGTCAGCGAGTTCGCGCATGCCCAGATTCCCGGCGCGAAGGATTTCAAGCGGATCGATCCGGGCAACACCCGGCCCATGCGCGATCCGGACGACTTCGGGCGCGAACGGCATTGGATATTGGAGATCCATCTGCTCGACCGCACGCGGTCCTATGGCGGATTTTACGAACGTTTGCTGTGATGCCTCACGCGGGTTCTCGCGGCCGCGGCGCCACCACGACCTGCACGATCCCGCCGGAAGCAACCACGGAGCAATCGACGCGCCAGACGCGCGCGATGCGTTCGGCGGTCAGCACGTCCTGCGGCGCGCCGTCCGCCTCGACCCGGCCATGCGCCAGCACGACCAGCCGGTCGGCATAGGCCGCGGCGAGATTGAGGTCGTGCAGGATCGCCAGCACGCCGGCCCCCGCCCGCGCGATATCGCGCGCCTTGGCGAGGATCGCGTGCTGATGGAACAGGTCGAGACTCGCGGTCGGCTCGTCGAGCAGAAGGAACCGCGCCCGTCCGTCGGCCAAGGGATCCCAGAGCTGCGCCAGCGTGCGCGCGTAATGCGTGCGGTGCAGCTCGCCGCCGGACAAGGTCCCGCAATCGCGCGCGGCGAAGGCGGCCGTCTCGGTGGCGGCCCTCGCGCCGTGCACCGCCGCGCGATCGGCGTCGCGGTCGGCGCGGCCGCGATGAGGATGGCGGCCGAGCGCGATCACGTCCCAGGCGCGGCACGAGAAGGCGCGTTCGGGCGATTGCGGCAGCACGGCGCGCTGCAGCGCGTGGTCTTCGGGCCGCCAGGACGCCAACGCCTTGCCGTTGAGCGCGACGCGGCCCGCCTC
>DASWOE010000375.1:0-7530 GCA_036398875.1 Rhizomicrobium sp. | reverse complement strand
TCTTAACCAGCGCCTGCGGCGCAAACAAGTGTGCGCAGTGACGCTTTTTGGGGAGATTTTCTCCGAAGCCGAAAGGACTTGAGCGGAATCGCCGCGCGCGATCGGGGCCGCCAAGGGCCCCTGCGGTCGCGCTTGCCTTTGGCCGCGCCGGTCAATAGGTTCACCGCCCTTAAACGCACTCGTAGCTCAGCTGGATAGAGCACCAGACTACGAATCTGGGGGTCGGGAGTTCGAATCTCTCCGAGTGCGCCATTTCTTATCGCGGCGCCGCGCAGTGCCGCCCGCCAACCCACTGCACAACGCCGCGCAGTTCGCACTTTCATCCTGTCGGGTGCGCCATTACATCTTTTGGCGAGCGAAAATCTTGTCGCCCATCAGCCCGGCATTTTCACCCGTGGATCCTGCGCTTTCTACGCCGCTTCCGACTGCGGCGCCTTGAGCGGTCTGGCAGCGATCACCGCCGCGCCCAGCGCCGCCGCCAACAGCGAACCGATCAGCACGCCGATCTTGGCGACGGCGGAATCCGCGGACGCCGGGAACGCCTGGTCCGCCAGCAGCAGGGCGACGGTATCGCCGATCCCGCACAAGCAGGCGGCGCCGACGAAGCCGCGCAGCGTCACGTCGTCAGGCATCAACGCGACGCGGGCCCGCACGGCGGCGAAGGCGGCGAGGCAGATGCCGAGCGGCTTGCCGATCACCAGCCCCAGCACGACGCCGGCCAGCACCCGCGCCGCATCGGGCGCCGACAGATCGACGGACAGGCTGACGCCGGTGGCCGAGAAGGCGAACAGCGGCAGGATCAGATAGGCGCTCCACGGCGACACCGCCCGCTCGACGCGCTCGGCCGGCGACAGCATGCGGTCGGTCGCCGCCGCCAGGTTGCGGCCCGCCCACTCCCAGATCGGCTCCTGCACGATCGATTGGCCGTCGGGCACTTCGCTTTGCGCCTGTTCCAACGACGCCAGCGCGGTCGCTGCTTGCGCCAGCAAGGGACCGACGGCCGGCACCGGCCTGGTCGGCAGGAAAGCAGCCAGTACGATGCCGGCCAGCGCCCCATGCACGCCGGCGCCGTGCAGCGCCAGCCACAAGGCGACCGTCGTCACCAGATAGGGCCACAGCGCATAGACGCGAAAGCGGTTGAGCGCGAATTGCACGCCGCACAGGACCAGCGCGATGCCAAGCCAGCCGATCTCGAAGGCGCGCGGATAGAAGATCGCCAGCGTCAGCACCGAGAGAATGTCGTCCACCACCGCCAGCGCCGCCACGAAGACGCGCAAGCCCACCGGCACGCGCGTCCCCATAAGCGCGAGCACGCCGAGCGCGAAGGCGATGTCCGTCGCGGTCGGCACCGACCAGCCGACCGCGGTCGGACCCCGGTTGATCGCCAGATAGATCGCCGCCGGCGCCAGAACGCCGCCCAGCGCGCACAAGGCGGGCAGCGCCGCGACGCGCAGATCGGTAAGCGATCCGGCCGTCATCTCGCGCCGGATCTCGAGTCCCACCAGCAGGAAGAAGATCGCCAGCAATCCTTCCGACGACCACTCGCCGATCGGCATGGAGAGGACGCTGCCGGGCACGCCGAGCCCGAACGGTGCGCTCATCACCGCGCGATAGGCCGGCGCCAGCATGCTGTTGGCGCACAGAAGCGCGGCCGCCGCGGCCAGCAGCAGCACCAGGCCGCCCGAGGCGGGCAGGCTGGCAAAGGCGCGCGCCGAGCGGGTGAGCTGCGCCGCCAGCGGCCGCTGCAATTCCTCCAGCATGGAGTGGAAATCCCAGGCGCCGTCATAGCGCAGCCCGTCGATGAAGAAGGACGGCGTGCCGGTCACGCCGTTGCGGCGCCCCTCTTCGAGGTCCTCCGCGACGCGGGCGTGCACGGCCTCGTCCTCCAGGTCGCGGTCGAAGCGCGCCATGTCCAGCCCGATGCGCAGCGCCAGTTCGCGGGCGAGCTTGGGCGTCAGTGGATCGGCCTCATAAAGCGCGTCGTGCATCTCCCAGAACTTGCCCTGGACGCCGGCGGCCTCGGCCACGCGCGCAATGAACTCGCTGCCGGGATGCGAGCGCTCGTTCGGGAAGTGGCGGTAGACATAGGCCAGCCGCTCGCCCAGCGCCTTGCGCAGCCGGGCGATGATCAGGCGCAGCCGCCGGCAATAGGGGCAAAGATAGTCGCCATAGACCACGACCTCGACGATATCGCGCGGCGCGGTGCCGCCGCGCACATGGTCGCGCGCGCGGCTCACCGCACGCTGAAGCCTCGTTTTGTCGCTCTGCGCCATCTTTGTCGAAAACTCGCCTGGAATCGGCTCCACTGTAGAGGCGAAGGATCGCTTTTCGAAACGCTGCGTTTCCCTCCTGCCCCTGTGATCGGGGCCAGCCAGACTTAAGTCTCTGTCCAGACAAGGACGGATCCTTCAAGGCGAACCGTCCCAGTTGGGCCGGAGTGTTTGCGGTTCCCCCCTCCCCGCAGCCTCCGGCCCAACGCTTTTCCCGCCGCGCGAAATCGGCAGCCCCGGCTGGGGCGTCGGCGCTGCCAAAAAAAACCGAAACACGGCGCGCCGCTTTCCTTCCGCAATTGCCGCCATCGCGCGCCGCTCTGCACCGGACGCAACACAGTGCCGCCGCCTTCGCGGTTGAAGATGGTTGCCTCGCGCACAATTTGTTCCAGACGGGCTGGAGCGAAGATGTGACTTGGGTTTGCGGACATGTGGTGGAGCTTTTGGCGGGGGCCTTCGCGCTCGTGGCGGCTTTGCATCTGGCCGGTCCCGGCCCGATCCGCGCGGCCTATGCGCGCCAGGGCTTTCCGGCCGGCTACCGTGAGGTGACGGGCGCCTTGTTCGCGCTCGCCGGTGGCCTGCTCGCCTTTCCCGCAACGCGGCCATTGGGGCTGGGCGTGGCCGTGATCGTCATGTTCCTGAGCGCGATCACGCTGCTCAGCAAGCGCCAATATGGCGTCGCGGTGCCGGTGATCGCGCTGCTATTTGCGCTGATCCCGGTCTCGCTTTCCGTTTCGGCGTGACGGGCCGAGCCGCTCGGCCAGGAATTCCGCCAGCACCTCGACGCGCGCCGGCCGCGGACCGCCCGGCGGCGTCACCCAATGCAGGCCGCTGGCCGGCAGCGACCATTCGGGCAGCACGCGCTCCAGCCTTCCATCCGCCAGCGCCGCGCGCAGGATGAAGTCGGGCAGCACGCCCAGCCCGATGCCGGCGATCAGCGCCGGCATCATCGCGTCGCCATTGTTCACCCTGAGCGGCCCGCTCGCCGGATGCACCGTCGCGCTTTCGCCGCTTTTATGCGTGAAGCGCCAGCTGTCGGGCGAGGTCAGATAGGCGTAGCCGAGGCAGACATGCTCGGCGAGGTTCATCGGATGTTTCGGCCGGCCATGCGCCTTCAGATAGGACGGCGCCCCGACCAGATGGCGCTCCACATGGCAAAGCCGACGGGCGATCAGCGAGGAATCGGGCAGCGCCGCGATCCGCAGCACCGCATCGAACCCTTCGCCGATCACATCGACCATCGCGTCGCTCAGATGCAGATCGACCGACACTTCCGGATAGGCCTGGAGGAAGTCCGGGATCAGCGGCGCGACCGCGAGAAGGCCGAACGACATCGGCGCCGCCAGCCGCACCAGCCCGCGCGGCGTCACCGATTGCGACAATGCCTCGCTCTCCACCGCTTCGGCGTCGTGCAGGATGGCGGCGGCGCGGCCGGCAAGCTGCTGCCCGGCATCGGTCAGCGCCAGCCGGCGCGAGGTGCGGTTGAACAGCCGGGCGCCGAGCCGCGTCTCCAGCCGGCTCACCGCCTTGGAAACGGTCGCCTTGGACAGCGCCAGCTCCTTGGCCGCGCCGGCGAAGGAGCGGGTCTCGACGACCTTGGCGAACACCGCGAGGCCCTCGAAGTCGGGAAGCTTTGACATGTCAATTCCAGAAACGAACTGTTTCGAAAGTTTCTATTTTTAGTCCAATTCGATCGCGATATCTATCCTGGCGAGTACAGGCGGCAAGAGGGCCGCAGGAGGACTGAGATGATCGAGAAGCGACCCTTCAACGCGCTCGGCGGCGCCGACCACGGCTGGCTGAACGCGCACCACCATTTCTCCTTCGCGGAGTATCATGATCCCGCGAAGATGGGCTGGGGAAATCTGCGCGTCTGGAACGACGACGAGATCGCGCCCAATTCCGGCTTTCCGCCGCACCCACACGGGAATATGGAAATCGTCACCTATGTCCGCAAGGGCGCGATCACCCATCGCGACAGTTTGGGCAATGAGGGCCGCACCGAAGCGGGCGACGTGCAGGTGATGAGCGCGGGCTCCGGCATCCGCCACGCCGAATACAATCTCGAACCCGAGACGACGACGCTGTTCCAGATCTGGATCCTGCCGCGCAGCGCCGGCGGCCAGCCGGCCTGGGGCGCCAAGCCGTTTCCCAAGGACGACCGCGCCGGCCGTTTCGTCACGCTGGCGAGCGGCTTCGACGACGACAACGATGCCTTGCCGATCCGCGCCGATGCCCGCGTGCTCGGCGCCACGCTGAAGGCCGGCGACACCACGCAGTACCGGCTGGGCGCCGCCCGCCACGGCTATCTCGTGCCGGCGCTCGGCAGGATCGAGGTCAACGGCGTCACCCTCGGCGCGCGCGACGGCGCGGCGATCAAGGACGTCGAGGTCCTGACCGTGACCGCGCTGGAAGACAGCGAACTGGTGCTGGTCGATGGGGCGTAAGGCCGGCGCGCATTGCGGAACGTCGCGGGCTATCTCGGCCGGAACCGCCGCACGGCCAGATAGCCCGCGACGATGAACGCGATCAGCACCAGGCCCTGGGTCGCGGCGAAGATCGGCCCGGCCGGCGGAATTCCCGGCGCCAGCGCATGCAGGGGCGGGATTTTCTGGAACGACTGCACCACCAGCACGAAGCAGTTGAGATACAGCGATACGAGCGCCGTCACGACGAAGATCCAGCGCCAGGCGCCGGCCATCCGGAAGACATAGCGGCTCGCCAATGCGGGGACCAGCAGCACGCTCAGGACGATGCCCAGGACGACCGCGGGCGTGATCGCCGCGTAGGGCAGCAGAAATCCCGTGATCGCGGTGAGCACGGAGAAGAGCAGGAAGAGCGCCGTCGCCCCGTCCCGGCGGCGATTGCGCAGCATGCCGTTCAGCATCGCCAGGCCGGACACGATCGCGACAAGCGTGATCAGCGTGTGAGCGGCCGCGAACGGCGTCAGGCCCAGGATCATGATTTTCTGCCCCCGATGATCGTCGAGCCTAACACAGGCCGGTCGCGGCGGCGAAGCCGATCTCAGCCGTTCCAGGTCGAGGCGACGTGTTCGGGATCGGCCTGCGCCTGGCGCTCATGCTGGAGAAATTTGTAATAGCCGCAGTGATTGTCGCCGGGATAGGCGCGGCAGATCTCGGGACGCGCCGTATAGATCGTGCAGCGCCGCTCCTCGGTGTCGAAGAAGCGGCAGATCTTCCCGAAATGCTCGTCGGTCTTGCGCCGCATGGCATAGGGCTCGTCGCCGTCCACCTTGGTGAACTTCTTGCGCGCCGCGGCGTCGGACAGACCGAAATGCCTGGCCAGACGCTTCACGTCGCGCATGTTGAGCGGAATGACGGGATAGGAGCAGCAATAGCCGGGGCATTTCGAACAGTCGTAAGCCATGGGGCCGCCGCGTTGGATTCGCATCCTCGTTATCGGATTCGTGACGCTGCGACAAAGCCTTTCGCGGCTCAGGCGATTTCTTCGCTGTAGCGGTAGGCGCCGTCGAGCCAGGCCAGCACCTCGCGCGCGGCGTCGTGGTCGAACGCGCCATAGCGCGCTCTCAGCCGATCGACCGTGTTCGCAGCCAGGCGGTCGAGGCCGACATCGTTCAGGAACAGGAGGTCGCCGCGCAGCGCTTCGGCCAGTCCCTCGCCGAGAAGTTCGCGCGCCGCCCGGGCGAAGGCGCGCCCATATTCATAGGCCTCGCCGTCGCGATAGCTTCCAGCCAGCGTGAGCGCCGGAATGCAGGACAGCATCGGCTGCAGCGCCGGATTGATCGCATGGCCGGCGAGATGCGGCGCCAGGCTCGCGGGGCGGCCGGTGAAGGCGCGCAGGTGCAGGAACCGCGACATGCGCTGGCCGTCATTGACGGGATAGTTGTCCCACAGGAGCGGCTTGCGGCGCAGCTGCGCCGTCACGCGCGCCAGATGGCCGGGCGAGATTTCCCGCGCGCAGACCTCCTCGCCGGTCCAGAACACGGCGATGGCGGGATCGAGAAGGCGGCCGAGATCTTCGAGGTAATTCTGCGGCCGCCGGCCGAAGAAGCGATCCAGCACGGGATCGTCGGTGTAGTAGCTGGGACAGACGATGAGGCGCGTCGCCCCGGTGCGGGCCTGGATCCAATGCAGGATGTCGGCCTGGGTGCGGGCGAGATCGGGCAGATCGCCGCGCATGTCGTCGAACAGGATCGCCAGATCGTCGATGCCCCAATCGTCGAACGCGGCCAGCTTGCGCGCCAGATCGGCCTGCGCCGCGGCGTCGAAATCGCGATAGAGCTCGAACGGGCTCAGGCCCACGCCGAAGCGCACGCCCAGCGCACGGCAATGCCGCGCCAGGGCGCGCAGCGCCGCCGCGGCCTGCGGCGGATGATCCTCGCGCCAGCGCTGGCGCAGGAAGGCGTCGGCTTTCGGCGCATAGATGTAGAAACCATAGCCGTGCGGCTTCAGCGTCGCGACCACCCGTTCGCGGGCCGTCCAGCTCCAGGGCGTGCCGTAATAGCCTTCGATCAGACCCAGTGGGACGGTCATGGCCTGCCTTCGATCGCGCTGCGCGGGTCCAGGCAAAGGTAGAGAAGAGCGGCCAGCGCCGAAAGGTCGAGCGTGTAGAGATAGCGATAGTCGCAGGAGATCGCGATCGCAAAGAAGCTGAGGGTGAAGGCCAGCGCGCCGGCCAGCATCGCGGCGAAAGCGAGGTCGGCGGGACGGCCGCGGCGCAGGAACAGCGCCAGCGCGCCCAGCGCGATCAGCAGGAACGGAAGGTGCGACAGCACCGGCGTGCCGAAGAACGCCTTGCCATAGTGCTCAAGCGCCAGGTCGCGCCCGTCGCGCCGCGGCGCAAGGCCGAGCACCGCCAGCGGCGCCGCCGGGCCTTCGATGCCGGTGAAGATCGGCCGGCAGGCGGCGATGTCGGGCGTGAACAGGATCCAGGCGAAATCGGCGGCGCGGATGCGCAGATAGAGCGCGGGACGATGCAGCACCAGCCTCCACCAATCGGCGGCGAGCGCGTCCTCGTCGAGATCGCGCAGCGGCGCCTGCATCGCCGGGGCCGACATCAGCGGGTCGTTGCGGATCGGCGTGTAGAGGCGCGGCCCAAGCTGCCGGACGGCCTGCGCGAGCGCTTCGTCGTCTTCGCCCAGGGCGGGAAGGGAGAAATTCGGATCCCGCGCCACCGCGCCGGCCAGGTCGTAGACCTGCAGCAGGCGGAACTGTTCCGCGGGGCCCGACTCGCCGTCGCTGCGCGCCTCCAGCGCGGTCTTGCCGACGAAGACGACCAG
>DASWOE010000374.1:0-4950 GCA_036398875.1 Rhizomicrobium sp. | reverse complement strand
GCCGCGCTGATCGGCAGCACGCAGCAGCTTCTGGTCGAGCGCGGCGGCATCGGGCGCACGGCGTGTTTCGCGCCGGTTGCGATCGCGGATGCCGCGCCCGGCCGTCTCCTGCGGGCGCATATCGTCGGGGTCGCGTGCGGCCGCCTGATCGGAGCGGCGGCATGAGGGATTTCGGCGAAGCCCCGCCGCCGCCCACCTTCTTCGAGCGGCTGAAGTCCGGACTGGCGCGCTCGACCGGCGGACTGACCGACAGCATTGTCTCCATCGTCGCCAAGCGTAAGCTCGACGCGGTCAGCATCGGCGAACTGGAAGAGGCGCTGATCAAGGCCGATCTCGGCCCGGCGCTGGCGGCAAGACTGGCCAAGGCGGTGAGCGACAAGGGCTTCGGCAGCGACGTCAGCGACTACGACATCCGCGAGACGCTGCGCGCCGAGCTGTTCCAGGTGCTGCAGCCGATCGAGAAGCCGCTGGTCGTCGATGGCAGCATCAAGCCCTTCGTCATCCTGGTCGCGGGCGTCAACGGCACCGGCAAGACCACGACCATCGGCAAGCTGGCCAAGCGCTTCGCGGCGAACGGCGCCAAGGTCGTGCTCGCGGCGGGCGACACCTTCCGCGCCGCGGCGATCGAGCAGCTTACCATCTGGGGCCAGCGCACCGGCGCCGCCGTGGTCGCGAAGGGCGCGGGCGCCGACGCGGCGGGGCTGGCCTTCGAGGCGCTGGAAAAGGCGCGGGCCAGCGGCGCCGACGTGCTCTTGATCGACACGGCGGGACGGCTGCAGAACAAGGCCGGGCTGATGGCGGAGCTGGAAAAGATCGTGCGGGTCGTCAAGAAGCTGGACCCCAGTGCGCCGCACGCCACGCTGCTCGTGCTGGATGCGACGACGGGTCAGAACGCCATCGCCCAGGTCGAGGGCTTCAAGGCAGCGGTACCGCTGACGGGGCTCGTCATGACGCGGCTGGACGGCACGGCAAAGGGCGGCATCCTTGCGGCGCTGGCACAAAAATACGCCCTGCCCGTTCATTACATCGGCGTCGGCGAAGGCGCGGACGACCTGCAACCCTTCAACGCAGCCAATTTCGCCAAGGCACTCACGGGAGCCCGATGAATCCGCAATTGCGCCGCCTCTTGCTGGACCTTGGTCCGCTCGTCGTCTTCTTCGCGACCGTCCGCCTGTTCGGGCTGATCACCGCGACCGGCGTGTTCATGGTCCTGGTCGCGGCGGCCCTCGTCGCCGGCTATGTGCTCGAAAAGCGGATCTCGCCGATCGCGCTGTTCAGCGCCGCGGTCGTGCTGGTGTTCGGCGGACTGACGCTTTACCTCCAGAACGGCGTGTTCGTGAAGATCAAGCCGACCTTCACCTATGGCGTGTTCTGCGCCGTGCTGCTCGGCGGGCTCGCCTTCAACCGGCTTTTCATAAAATACGCGCTGTCCTTCGAATTCGAGATGCCGGACAGCACCTGGCGGACGCTGACATGGCGGTTCGGAATATTTTTCGGCTGCCTCGCTTTGTTCAACGAGTTCGCCTGGCGCAATCTGTCCGACGCCAATTGGGCGCTCAGCAAGATCGCGGCGCTCATCGTCACCTTCCTGTTTGCGATGGCGCAGACGCCGATCCTTTTGAAGCACATGCCGCAGGAAAAATCCGGCGAGTGACGGCGCGGGCGGATTTCATCCGGAATACGGGTTCCGGCCCAAGGGAGTGAAGGACGGCGCGAAGGCCGCCTTGTCACCGCCATCGGCGCAGCGCGCAATGCAGGCCGGGGAATGCAATCTCCGTCCACGGAATATCGTCCCACGCGCGCAGCATGACGGCGAGTTTTCCGCGCCTGCACCGAACCGTTCCGCCCCAGCCGCGCAGGATAAATCGATTGCACTTGGCCGGGGCGCGGTATGGAATGGAGGTTGAGCTGTCCGTCGATGACGATGCCGCACAGCGCCTTCGCGCCGCGCGCCGTCTTCCGCTGTTTCGAATTCTTCCAGATAGCCGGCGGGCAGCGTCGAGAACCGCCTGCGCCCCCGATCGCATGCCCGCGCAAGACGATGCGGCCTTCGAAGGTAACGACCGAGCCGACAACGATTTTCGGATTTGGACATGACCGCGATCGCCGCACGCGAAACGTTCCGCCATGTCTCCTTCCGGCACGCGGGGGACGAACGCGACTCGGCAGCGGCGGCGCGTTTCGTTTCTTTTCGGTCATGCACGTCCGCGCGCACGCAAGCGCATGCGAAACAAAATGGCAATCGGAATCTTTGCGTTGCCAACGATGTCGCAAACGCGATAGAGACTGTTGTGACGGGGCACGGGGACGTCTAGTCTTTCTCTCATCGCGAGCAACCTGAACGGGGTGCCTAGCAATCGAGCGAGCGGCGCATAACGCCGGCCGGTTGTTCTGCAGGGGTGTTTGAATGGCCAAAGGTCAGCGCAAGGCGAATGGGAGTTTCGCTCTGTCGGACTCGCCGTCCCACCTGCTCAAGCGCTGCTCGCAATTCTTCGGCGACCTTTACGCCCACGAAGCCGGATCGACCGAACTCACCAAGCAGCAGTTCACGCTGCTCGCCGTGCTGGAGCAGAACGAAGGCACCAGCCAGACCGCATTGGTCGAGCTCACCGGCATCGACCGCTCGACGCTGGCCGAGATGGTGCGCCGCATGCTGGACAAGGGACTGCTCTCGCGCGAGCGCACCGAGGAAGACCAGCGCGCCAATTCGGTGGCGATCAGTCCGGCCGGACGCAAGGCGCTGCGCGCGGCGCGGACCGCGGCCGATCGCGCGGAGAAGGCGCTGCTGGACAGCCTGCCCCTCTCCGAGCGGCAGAAATTCGTCAAGCTCCTGGCGCAAGTGGCCTCGGCGGCCGAAGCCTATGCCGAGAACGGCCCCACGATGCCGCGCGGCCGCGGACGCCGCCGCCGCGCCTGACGATCAAACCCGAATATCGATATTCGCGCCGAGCCGCGCTGCCAGGTTGTAGCTTTTCGCGGGCGCTGCCGGCGCGGGAGCCGGCGCGCTCGGCGCCGGCGCCGACTTGAAATTCATCGGCTCGAAGCCTTCGACGCCCTTCTGCTTGGCGAGGGCGGAGGCAAATTGCGCCGGCGCGTCGGGCGTGGGCTTGGCATTGCCGCGTGCGAGTTGCTGCGATGCGATGAGCAGGTTGGCGGCGCTGAGCTGCATGGCGCCAGCATCGCAAATCATGGTTGATCAACCGTTAAGTCAGTGCGCGGCGCGCGCGATCGCCGGCAGCATGTCGAGCACCAGGCCGTCCGGGCCGAGCGGTCCGAAATGGCCGCGGACGATGCCGCGGGCGTCCAGCACGAAGGATTCCGGCACGCCGGTGATGCCCCATTCGATTCCGGCGCTGCCGTCGGCGTCGAGGCCGATGCGCTCGAAGGGGTTGCCGTACTCGTCGAGAAAGGCGCGGGCCGCGTCGGGCTTGTCCTTATAGGCGACGCCGATCAGGCGGATGCCGCGGGCGCGGGCGAGCTGGGCCAGCTCGCCCGCCTCTTCGCGGCAGGGAATGCACCAGGAGGCGAAGAAATTGACGACCGTCACCCGTCCCTTCGCGGCGAGGTTCGGCGGACCGATGCCCCGAACCCGCGCATCGAGGGGCGGCAGGCTCAGCGCCGGGGCCGGCTTGTCCAGCAGCGCCGAGCGCATCGCGGCCGGCGGCGGCGGACGCAGGCTGGCATACAGGAACCAGGCCAGGGCGAAGAAGGCCAGCACCGGCAGGATGTAGAACAGCCGCCTCACGGCTTCTCCAGCGCGGCCAGCCGCGCCTTGGCCCTGGCATAGGCGCGAAGGGTCGCCGCGACCGCGCCGCCGAGCAGCAGCGCCGAGACGCCATAGGCCGGCCACACGAAGGCGGCGTAGCCGCCCATGGCGAAGAAGCCGCTCATGCCGCCCCCGCCAGCAGGAGCGTGCGGACGCGCCGCTCCAGGATTTCCGTCCGTATGCGGATGACGAGCAGGGTGAAGAACAGCAGCGTGTAGCCCAGCCCGCTCAGGAACAGCGGCCACAGGAAGACGGCGGAGATCGCCGGGCCGCCGGCGCGGAAGATGCTCTCGCCCTGGTGCAGCGTGGTCCACCACTCGACCGAGAACTCGATGATCGGCAGGTTGACCGCGCCGACCAGCGCCAGCACCGCGGCGGCGCGCGCGGCGCGGATCTCGTCGTCGATCGCGTTCCACAGCGCCATGTAGCCGAGATAGAGGAACAGCAGCAGCAGGAAGGAGGTCAGCCGACCGTCCCACACCCACCAGGCGCCCCACATCGGCCGGCCCCAGAGCGAGCCGGTGACGAGCCCGAGCACGGTGAAGACGGCGCCGAGCGGCGCGATCGACTTGGCGGCGACGTCGGCCAGGGGATGGCGCCAGATCAGGCCGACGAGCGAGGCGGCGGCCAGAAGGCCATAGGCCATCATCGCGGTCCACGCCGCCGGCACATGCAGGAACATGATCTTGACCGTGGTGCCCTGCTGATAATCGGGCGGGCTGAGAAGGCCCAGCACCAGGCCCGTGCCGAGCGTCAGCACGGCCGACGCCGCAAGCCAGGGCAACAGCGCGCCGCTCACGGCCAGGAAGCGCTTGGGATTGGCGAGGGCGAAGAGACCGGCCATGGCTGCGATCTAGGCCGTTGCCGGGCGGCTCGCAAGCATGGGGATCATCCTGCGAGGTTGAGCCGCACGGCGGCGGCGGCGGCGAACGGCGACAACGCGGTGACGGCGACTGAAAAGGCGGCGAGCAGGAGCAACGCGCCGGTCGGCGGTCCGTCGAGCGCCGCCTGCACGGCGCCGGCGCCGAAGATGACGGCCGGGCTGAGCAGCGGCAGAACCAGCAGCGGCAGGATCAGGCCGCCGCGGCGGATGGACAGCGTCAGCGCCGCGCCGACCGCGCCCAAGGCGCTCACCGACGGCGTGCCGACCAGCAGCGACAGCACGAGGACCGCGATCGCCGATG
>DASWOE010000373.1:0-8491 GCA_036398875.1 Rhizomicrobium sp. | reverse complement strand
GCCCGGCGCCGCCCGACTTGCCCATCCCAATTGGGCACTTGCAAAGCTGCCGCAGGGAGCGTTTGACAGCCGCCTCCCGCCACGGCAAGCAGCGTCCATGCTGCTTTGGGCGGGCCTATTCCTGATTGTCCTCGGCCTTGCGTGCCTGCCCATCGACCGGCGGGCGGCGCACGCCCTCTACGATCACGAGAGCGCGCGGCTCGAACGCTTTCTCGAAGCCACGACCCATTGGGCGAAGGCCGGGCATTGGCTGATCGCGGCGCTGATCGCGCTGGCGCTGGCGCGGATCGGCCTTGCGGTCCGGGGCGAGCAGGAACAGTTGCGGCAGATGTCCGACTATTCGCTCGCCTTCATCGCCTGCCTGGCCGTCGGCAGCGCCATCCTGCAAGGCATGAAGCTGCTGGTCGGGCGGCGGCGGCCGCGCGACGACATGGAGATGGGCAAATACGGCTTCGTGTGGTTCGAGTTCCGGCTGGACTACAACTCGTTCCCTTCCGGCCATGCGCTGACCATCACCTGCGTCGCGGCGATCGCGAGCTGCGTGTGGCCGCATCTGGCGGTGGCGTGGTTCGCGGTCGCGCTGTGGCTCGGCGTCACGCGCGAGCTTATGACCGCGCATTTCCTGTCCGATGTTTTCATCGGCCGCGGCATCGGGCTACTCGCGGCGCGCGAGACCTTGCTGTATGTCTTCCCGCGCCTGCCACCCCCCTGGTTCTGACGCCCGAGGCCCCGATGCTGGACCCCTTCCTGACGCTGGACGGATGGATCGCGCTTCTGACGCTGGCGGTGCTCGAAATCGTTCTCGGCATCGACAACATCATCTTCCTGGCGCTGATCGCCCATCGCGTGGCGCCGGAGAAGCGCAAGCTGGCGCGGCAGATCGGGCTGGCGCTGGCGCTGGTGCTGCGCATCGCGTTCCTGTCCTCGATCGCCTGGATCATCCATCTGTCGCAGCCGGTGTTCTGGGTCTGGGGCGAGGGATTTTCCTGGCGCGACCTCATCTTCTCCGCCGGCGGCCTGTTCCTGCTGACCAAGAGCACCCGCGAGATCCACGAGATGACCGAGGATTACGAGGACCATGCCAGGAAGCCGGTCAGCTCGCTCGCCCTGGCGGTGGTCCAGATCGCGCTGTTCGACATCGTGTTCTCGATCGATTCGGTGGTGACGGCGGTCGGCCTGGCCGAGCACCTGTCGGTGATGATCGCCGCGGTCGTGATCGCGATGTTCATCATGCTTGTGGCGTCGGCCAAGGTCGGCGAGTTCGTCGAGCGCCACCCGACGGTCAAGATGCTGGCCTTGAGCTTCCTGCTGCTGATCGGCACCGCGCTGATCGCCGACGGGCTGCATTTCCACATCCCGCGCGGCTATCTCTACTTCGCGGTGGCGTTCTCCGGCATGGTCGAGATCCTCAACCAGTTCGTCGCGAGCCGGCGCGGGCGGCGGAAGAAGGAGCGCGGCTGACGTTCTAGGCCGCGTTGCGGAAGCGCTTGACGAGCGGTGCCTCCGCGTCGATCAGCGTCTTGAAGGACGGCCGCGCATGGATGCGCGCGACATAGGCCGCGAGCTTGGGCCAGCGCGCCGGATCGACGCTCTCGCCGGCATGGATGAAGTTGACCAGCTGCGTGCCGACCGAGATGTCGGCGATCGTGAACCTGCCGCCGGCGAGATAGTCCTTGTCCGCGACCTCGATCTCCAGGTGGTCGAACACCGGCGGCAGCTTTTCGGTGAGGGCTTTCTGGCAGGCCGCCTCGTCGGTCTGGCCGCGCATCATCCGCTTGACGATGCGTTCGAAGAACAGGCCGGGGCCGATGCCCGCCGCCATCGCGGAGTCGGCATACTCCTCGTACCACAGCGCCTTGGCGCGCTCGAAGGGAGCGGCGGGATAGAGCGCCGGCGCGGGATATTTGTGCTCCAGATAGTCGCAGATGATCGAGCTGTCGGGCAGGGTGTTGGGCTCGGGCCGGTCGGTATCGCGCAGCACCGGGATGCGCTTCAGGGGACTGATTTCGAGAAAGCTCGGCGGCGGATTGAACGGGCTGACCTGTTCCAGTTCATAGGCGACGCCCTTCTCGGCGAGAACGACGCGCACTTTGCGCACGAAGGGCGAAATCGCGCCGCCATAGACGATGAGTGCCATTGCTTTTCTCCCGAATGTTTTTCTGACCTCTCCCGTAAACGGGAGGGGATATCCAATCACGCCGGTGCGACGACTTCCAGCTTGGGCGAGCGTTCTTCCGGCATGTTGTCGTAAAGATCGGCGATCAGGTCGGTCTTGATGCCCTTCCAGCCGGGATCGTTCCACAGATTGACCCATTGATGGGGATCGTTCTTGAGATCGTAAAGCTCGCCTTCCGTACCGTCATAGCGGATGTGCGTCCCGAACCCCGCGAAAGCGGGGAAGTGCGTTTCCAGCCCGTTGGGCTGGCCGGCGGTCGAGGGTTCGTAGCGCGTGAGCGAGAAGCCGCCCTGCACGATCGAGCGCAAGTGGAAACCGTAGCCGGGGAACTGGCTGTCCCACTCGCAGAGCGCGCGCCGGCGCGAGCCGTCCTCGGTCGATGGCAGCGCCCTGCCCTGAATCCAGCCGGGCTTGTCGATGCCGGCAATGGCGCAGGCGGTGGCGGCGATGTCGATCTGCTCAACCGGCTGGTTCACCACCGCGGGCGCGATCCCGGCGCTCGGCGCCGGGCGCCAGATGAAAGGCAGCCGCATCAGCGCATCGGTGTGGAACGGACCCTTGTACATCAGGCCGAAATCGCCCTGCATCTCGCCATGGTCGGTGGTGAAGATCACGTCGGTGTCGGCGTCCCAGCCGCGGGCCGCGATCTTCGCCATGACCTGGCCGACCGCCTCGTCGATCAGCGCGTTCATGACATGCACCTTGGCGTTGATCTCGCGGATGTTGTCCGGCGAGAGCTGCTGCGGCCGGAAGTTCTGCGGTCCGCCCTCGGCGTTGATGAAGCGGCCTTCGTAATATTCCAGCCAATGCGCCGGCTTCCGTTCGAGCACTTTGCGGATGGCTTCCGGCGAGCCGGGGTAGCCGGCCGGCAGGGCCAAGTCGCGCCAGTCGCAGCGGCGGTTCTCGTCCGCCGGCGGATCCCAGGGATGATGCGGATCGGGGAAGGAGAGCCACAGCATCCAATCGTCGTCCGGGTCGAGCGTGTCGAGCCAGCCCAGCGCGAGATCGCGCAGCCAGTCGGTGTGATAGAGGCCGCGCGGGATCTGGTGGTTGGAAGTCTCGGGCGCGCCGGTGTCGCCCCCCGGCGAGGCATTGAGCAGCGGCGGCCAGTTGTCGAACGCCTCTTTGCTCCGCGCGCGCAGCCAGCGGCCGTAATGGCCCACCGGACGGCCGCCGAAGCTGGCGATGTGCATCGCATGGACGGCGTAGTCGAAGCCGCGCCAGGGGCCGAAATCCCCGTCGCGCTGGCGGATGTTCTCGCGGAATTTGAATTGCGGATCGAAGCCGGGCTCGAAATGCGCCTTGCCGATCAGCGCCGTCCTGTAGCCTGCCTTGTCCTTCAGGTATTGCGCGAAGCTCGGCGCATCTTCCGGCAGCGGCACGCCGTTGGCGAAGACGCCGTGCGTTCGAACATACTGGCCCGTGAGCATGGACGAGCGCGCCGGCATGCAGACGGTGTTCTGGTTGTAGGCGCGGGCGTAGTTGATCCCGTTCGCCGCGAGCGCGTCGATGTTCGGCGTGCGGCAGAACCTGTTGCCGTTGCAGCCGAGCGAATCCCAGCGCTGCTGGTCGGTGGTGATGAAAAGAAGCTTGCGGCCCATGACTCAGCCTTTCGAAGGTTCGCAGTTCACGCCGCGGTCCCTGCCTCGCAGCAGAGCAGCACGGTGTCGGCGAGGCCCGCGTCCCGGTGATAGTGAATGGCGTTGTACTCGGCGCTCCTCGCCATGCCGAGGAAGGCCTGGCGCGAGGGATAGCGCACGCAGACGACATCGTCCCAGCCCTCGCCTTCGCCGATCATCACCAGCGACTGACGGCCCTGCCACACGATGCGTGCGCCGATCTTGCCCAGGATCTTGGAGACTTCCACGCCATAGCGCAGATAGGCCTCGCGGCCGCTGAGCATCTCCCCGGCCTCCGGCTTGTCCGCCGGATAGTCCGCCCGCGCGCGGTATTTGAGCAGATTGACCATCACGATCGGACCTTGCGACCCATCGCTTGCCATCCTGGCGACCTGGTCCTGGCTCGGGCGGATGGTCATGGCGGTTCTCTCCGAATGCGAACTTGTGTTCCGGTTTTCTTTTAGGCAGTGTCCGCACCCGCCGTCAATGAGGGGCTACCGCGTGGCGCTGTCCGTCGATGTGTTCTGGTCGTTCCGCAGCCCCTATTCCTATCTGGCGACCCCGCGTCTTTGGGAGATGGCGCAGGAATACGACCTGAGCGTGAAGGCGCGGCCGGTCTATCCGCTGGCGGTGCGCTCGGGCGCGTTCTTTTCGCAGGTCCATCCGCTCTGGGTGCCCTATCTGATGCGCGACACGATGCGGATTGCCGAGATGCTGGGCCTGCCCTATCGCTGGCCGCGACCCGATCCGGTGGTCGTCGATCCCGCGACGCGCGCCGGCGTCGCCAGCCAGCCCTATATCCACCGGCTGACGCGGCTGGGCTGCGCCGCGCAGGAAGAAGGCCATGGCCTCGCCTTCCTGAAAGCGGTGAGCCATGTCATCTGGTCGGGCACGATCGACAATTGGCATGAGGGCGGGCATCTGGCGCGGGCGGCGGAACGCGCGGGCCTGGACCTCGCCGCGCTGGACGCGAGCGTGGCGTCCGACCCGGACAGGTACGAAGCGATCATCCAGGACAACCAGGCGGCGCACCAGGCGTGCGGCCATTGGGGCGTGCCGACCTTCGCCTTCGAAGGCGAGCCGTTC
This sequence comes from Rhizomicrobium sp., assembly GCA_036398875.1. Lineage (GTDB taxonomy): Bacteria > Pseudomonadota > Alphaproteobacteria > Micropepsales > Micropepsaceae > Rhizomicrobium. The sequence goes on along the minus strand of DASWOE010000373.1, from coordinate 3,610 downwards.
TTCGGGCAGGATCGCCTCGACGCGCTGCTGTGGCGGCTGAAGCAGAAGGGGCTGACGCAAAGATGAGGCGCAGGACCGTCATCGGCGTGATCGTCGTCGTGGGCGCCGTGGCGGCCGCCGCGCTGGCGCTGCAATCGGCCATGGTCGATACCTGGCTTTTCCGCCTGGCCGTGCGCCATGCCGTTTCCGGGGGCGATGCGAGACTGGCAGACGCGGGCGAACTCTCGGTGCTGCTGGTCGGCACCGGCACGCCCCTGCCCGATGCCAGCCGCGCCGGGCCCAGTACGCTGATCGCGGCGGGACCGCATCTGTATCTCGTCGATGCCGGCGTCGATGCGGCACGCAATCTGCAGCTGTGGAAAGTGCCGCTGAACAGGATCGAGGCGGTGCTGATCACCCATCTGCATTCCGACCATATCGGCGGGCTGGCGGAGATCCGGCTGCAGAGCTGGGTCGCGGGGCGCCGGGCGCCGCTCAAGGTCTACGGCCCGCCGGGGATCGAGCGCGTGGTCGCCGGCTTCAACGAGGCCTATGCCATCGACGACGGCTATCGCACCAGACATCACGGCGCGGCGTTCCTTCCGGCGGCGGCCGCCGATCTGGTGGCGGTACCGGTGATCATTCCGGCGAACACGACGACCGCGCCCGTGTTCGCCGCGTCGGGGCTGACGGCGACGGCGGTGCGGGTGAAGCATCATCCCGCCGATCCTGCCTATGGCTACCGCTTCGACTTCGGCGGCCGCAGCGTCACGCTCAGCGGCGACACGATCTATGACGAGGACCTGGCGCGCGCCGCGCGCGGTACCGACGTGCTCGTGCATGAGGGGCTGAATCCCGAACTGGTGGGGATCCTGCAGGACGAATTGGGGGCGGCCGGGCGCTGGCGCGCCGCCAAGATCATGCACGACATCCCGGGCTATCACACCGCGCCGGTCGATGCGGCGAGGATCGCCAATCTGGCGCATGCCCGGCTGCTGGTGTTCACGCATCTGCTGCCGATCCTGCCCAATGCGATCGCGGTGCGCGCGTTCCTGAAGGGCGTCAGCGAGATACGGCCGGACGGCGTCAAGGTCGGCCATGACGGGCTGATCGTGCGGCTGCCGGGGCGGTCGGGCGAGATCGATGTGGGGGACGTGAATTGAACCCTGCCCGCCCTCAAGGGGAGGGTGGGCCGTTCCTCCGTGCCCGGAAGAAGTCCTTCAGCAGCGCGCCCGCCGCGTCGGCGTCGCCGGCGCGCGCGACAAGCGGGCGGTGATGGCAGGTCGGCTGCTCGAAAAAGCGCGGACCGTGGAGGACGGCGCCCCCTTTCGGGTCCTCGGCGGCGAAGACCAGGCGCGCGACGCGGGCGAGGCTGACGGCGCCGGCGCACATCGCACAGGGCTCCAGCGAGACATAGAGCGTGGTGCCGCCCAGCCGCTCATTGCCCAGCGCCGCCGCGCCGGCGCGCAGCACCAGCATCTCGGCATGGGCGGTGGGGTCGCGGCGCTCCAGGATGCGGTTGCCGTCCCTGGCCATCACGGCACCGTCGGCCCCCACCAGCACGGCGCCGACCGGCACCTCGCCCCGCGACGCCGCGGCTTGGGCTTCCTGGAGCGCGAGTGCTATGGCTTCGCCGTCATTCATCCTGGGATCATTAGCTTGGCAAAGAGCGGCAAAGGCAAGTGGGCGCCGACCACCGACGCGGTCGCGCCGGAGGTCGTCGCGGACGTGGCTGCCACAAGCGGGGACCGCGTCGCCAAGGCGATCGCGCGCGCCGGCATCTGCTCGCGCCGCGACGCCGAGAAGATGATCGCGGAGGGCCGGGTGGCGGTGGACGGCGAGGTGCTGACATCGCCGGCGCGCAACGTGACGGACGACAATGTCGTCACGGTGGACGGCAAGCCGCTGGCGGCGAAGGAGCAGACGCGGCTGTGGCGCTATCACAAGCCCACGGGCCTGGTGACGACGCACAAGGATCCGCTGGGCCGGCCGACGGTGTTCATAAACCTGCCCAAATCGCTGCCGCGGGTGGTGTCGGTGGGCCGGCTCGACTTCAATTCCGAAGGCCTGCTGCTGCTGACCAATGACGGCGACATGGCGCGGCGCCTGGAACTGCCGGCGAGCGGCTGGACCCGCACCTATCGGGCGCGGCTGTTCGGCAAGGTGACGCAAGCCGACCTCGACAAGCTCGCCACCGGCATCACCATCGACGGGGTGACGTACGGACCCGTGGTCGCCGACCTCGAACGCTCCAAGGGGATGCATTCCTGGGCGAGCGTGCAGCTCAAGGAAGGCAAGAACCGCGAGGTCAAGCGGCTGATGGAACGGCTGGGCCTGAAGGTGGCGCGGCTGATCCGCGTGCAATACGGCCCGTTCCACCTGGGCCATCTTGCCGAAGGCGCGGTCGAGGAAGTGCCGGCAAAGCTGTGGCGCGAACAGCTCGGCATCGGGCGCAAGAAGCGCGGCTGAATTCCCCTTCGCCGCCGACATGGCATGGCGGTCCGATAGCGTACCGGAACCGAAGCGCGGCGGCGGGCGTTGCGGCTTTGGAAACTCCACACGGATCGTCGTCATGGCCATATTGGACGTCTTCGCGCCCCTCGACAGCAAACGCATCGCGCCCGCCGAGGCGCAAGACACCGACATCCTCGACACGCTCAAGAAGGAGCATGACGAGGTGAAAGAGATGCTCGGCAAGTTGGTCAAGAGCGAGAAGGCGGCCGAGCGCAACGCCCTGCTCAAGAAGATCAAGGCGGCGCTGGTGCCGCATGTCCGCGCCGAGGAGAAAATCGTCTACGACGCGATCCTCGCGCTCAAGGAAAAGGACGCAAAGATCGACGGCAACGAAGGCTATTTCGAGCACAAGCATGCCGACATGGCGCTCAAGACGCTGGAATCGATCACGCCGGCCTCGTCGCCGGAATACACCGCCGCCGCGAAAGTGCTCAAGGAGCTCATCGAGCACCACGTCAAGGAGGAGGAGAGCAACGTCTGGAGCGACGTGCGCAAGCACTTCGACAAGGACGACCGCATCGAAATGAACCGCAAATTCACGGCAGCGAAGAAGAAGGTTCGCGTCCCCTGACAAGCGACGCCGCCCGCCCGCACCGCAATGCGCGGGCGGGCCGGTGTTGCGCGCTCAGCGCGACGGCTTCGCCGCATTTCCCGGCGCCGACGAGGTGACCGGCACGCCTCCTCCGCCGGGTCCATCGCGACCGTGACGCCGGTGGGAGGTTGTCGTTCGCGCCGGTGGCCGCATCGATCAAGATGCCCACGCCGCCGTTTGCACTGCAGCAATGAAGTCATCGGCAGCCCGCGCCATGATCCGGATCAAGCGGGCGGCGCGACCAACCGCCCGCTTGTACGCCGCTGCGATGCGCTATGATGCATCCCTCCGCAATTGACAGACGAGCGCCCGGTCATGAGTTCCGCTGTCACGATCGAACGGTCCAAATCCGAATCGAAGAGCGAACATTTCGAGGTGCTGATCGTCGGCGCCGGCATTTCGGGCATCGGCGGCGCCTATCACCTGGCCCGTCAATGCCCGGACAGGAGCTTCGTCGTTCTGGAAAGCCAGGAGAGCTTCGGCGGCACATGGCTCACCCACAAATATCCCGGCATCCGCTCCGAC
>DASWOE010000372.1:0-2849 GCA_036398875.1 Rhizomicrobium sp. | reverse complement strand
ATTGTCCGGCGAGAACACCAGGCCGTCCGGCTGTTCCCGGAGCGCCTTCTTCTGGATCAGGCCGGTGACGCGCCGGCGCACCGTCTCGAGCGGAATGTTCAGTGTACGGCTGAGCGCGTTGCGGCTGACGCCGACCGGCTTGGCCGCGCCGCCGGCCGCATTCATGTTCGCGACGGTGGTGACGAGCAGCAGATCGACGACGTTCACGGGCGTGGTGCGCAGCACCTCGCCGGCGACCGCCGTCAGATAGGCTATCGACAGGCGCCCGGCCAGGTAGGCGTCATCGCCGATCGACATTCGCAGCCCCGCTCCCACGCCACGCGCCGCAGTCGCCCTTCGCTTCCAATGAAACGAAGTGATCGCCGCGGCCACGCCAAGAAAAAGTCGAATGACGCGCCGGACAAGCGCAAAAATACGGCGTCCACAGCGGCGACGCCTAAATTGGGTAGATGCGGGCGCCGGGCGTACGCTTGCGGACAATGGGCGTCGCGCCCGCGGTCAGGAATCGCGGCGCGCACGATCGCCGCCGGGCGCATCGCCGCGCGGCTTGTGCGCGCCGCGCGCGACGGCCTCGCTGGTTTCCTTGCGCCATTGCGCCGTCAGCCGCGTGCGCGCCACGGGATAGCGCGTGGCCAGGAAATCCGCGGCGCGGATGCGGTCGGTGCGGAAACTGCGAAAGGCACTGCGCAGCTCGCACCAGGCGACGACCACGCGGGTGGTATCCCAATAGGAGACCGCGATCGGCCACACCACGCGCTCGCTCGCGCGGCCCTCGCCGTCGCCATAGGCGATGGCGACCTTGGTCTGGGCGTGGATGGCGGCGCGCATGCGCGCCATGTCGACGGCATCGGTCTCGATCCGCTTCCAGCTGGGCGACACCAGGGTCGAATCGAGCGCCAGGGGCCGCAGATGCGCCGGCACCACGGCGCCGATCTTGGCGACGAGATCGCGCGCCGCCCGCGCCAGCGCCGGATCGCCGCGGCCCATCACCCATTGCGCGCCCAGCATCGCCGCTTCGATCTCGTCGGCGGTCAGCATCAAAGGCGGCATGTCGAAGCCGTCTTCGAGGATATAGCCGATGCCGGCCTCGCCGCGGATCGGCACCCGCTCGGCCAGGAGCTGCGCGATGTCGCGATAGACGGTGCGCAGCGAGGTCTCCAATTCCGCCGCGAAGTCGCCGGCGCGGATGGGATGGCGCTTGGAGCGCCGCAGGATCTGGATGATCTGGAACAGCCGCTCGGCGCGCCTCATGCGGCGGCTCCCAATTTCTCGACCGGCACCAGCCGCGCATTCGCGGTCGCGGTGGCGACGAGATCGCCGCGCGCGTCATGGAGCGACGCCGCCAGGAACGCGACCGTCTTGCCCAGGCGCAGGATGCGGCCTTCGCCGACGAAGCCGCCCGCCCGCGCCGGCGCGAGATAGCTGACGTTGAGATTGAGCGTGACGGTATAGCTGTGGCCGTCCGTCGCCAGCATCACGGTCGGTCCCATCGTGTCGTCCAGCATCGCCGCGACGAAGCCGCCCTGCACGACGCCGGCGGGGTTGAGGAATTCGGGCCGCGCCGTGAAGCCGAGCCGGGCCCAGCCCCGCGCCGCGTCGTAGTCGAGCAGCGTCCAGCCCAGATGGCGCGCGCAGGGCGGCAGGGCGAACCGGTCGAACACGCTCGCGATCATGGTCTGGACCTTTCCTTCGGCAGCATAACCTACTGCCAAGCTGCTGACAGCATCGTGTCAGCAGGCGCCGGACCGTCCGGGACGTGGCCGCAGATCAGCGTTCGTCGCGGTGGCCCTCGCCGGTCAGCGAGCCGACCCAGTCCATCAGCGCGAACAGCACGCCGGAGACGATGAAGGCCATGTGCAGGCCGATCATCCAGCCCATCTTGCGCTCGTCGAACACCGCCGCCGGATCGGCCAGCGCCATGAAGCCGCGCAGCAGCGAGATCGCGCTGATCGCCACGATCGAGCCGATCAGCTTCATCTTGAGGCCGGAAAAGTCGAGCGTGCCCATCCAGTGCGGGCGGTCTTCGCTGTCGCCGGTGTCGATCTTGGAGACGAAATTCTCGTAGCCGGAGAACACCACGATCATCACCAGGTTCATCGCCAGCGACAGGTCGATCAGCGACAGCACGACGAGGATGACGGCCTCGGTCGTCATCTCCAGCATGTGGGGCAGCGCCTCGAACAGCTCCTTGCCGAAGGTGACGAGCAGCATGAGGAGCGAGACGATCAGGCCCAGATAGACCGGCGCCAGCAGCCAGCGCGAACTGTACAGCAGCGCTTCGAGCGCCCTCTCGACGGTGTTGCGTGTGTGCATGATGTGGCGGACCCCGCGTCGTCGCGTCGGCGCAGCCGCGCCCGAAGAGGCGCGACTATGCTATGGCGACCCGGAGCGGGCAACACGCCCGCGATGGCGGGGCGAGCCCGGACCGCCCGGCTCACTTCATGTCGGAATCGTCCTCCACCGCGGCCGGCGCCTCGGCGCGGAAGATCACATTCGCATTGGCCTGGTCGATCTTGGCCTGGGCACGGGCCAGCGCCGCGTCGATCCTGGCGCGGATCGCCTTGTCGTCGATCTGCGCGACCTGGGCGCGGGCATCCGCCAGCGCCTGCTTGATGTCGGCATCGAGCGCCGGGGTCATCGCCCGGATGCGGACGAACGCCGCTTCATGAAGCTTGATGTCCGCCATGGCGCGATCGAGCTGCGGCTTCACGCGCGCCATGGCGTCGCGAACCACGCGGCCGTCGGTCACGATCTGGATCCGCGTGCGCGTCAGGGCCAGGTCCCTGCGCAGCTTGCCGATCCGGATCACGCGCATGGCGGGATCGATGCTCTCGATGGCGGCGACCGGC
>DASWOE010000371.1:0-3246 GCA_036398875.1 Rhizomicrobium sp. | reverse complement strand
GACGGCTGTCCGCACGACTATTTCGAATGGTTCGCGGCGGGCGCGGAATTGCAGCGGCTGAAGTGACGGGCCCTCACGCCGTCGCGGTCACCACGGCAGCTCCTTGCCGGCATGGTCGCGGAAGGTGCCGCTGTTCGCCTTCGACAGTTCGTCGATCCGCGCCAGCAGGCCGGTCACGCTCTGCTGCGGCGTCAGCGTCGCGCCGGCGCCGCCCATGTCGGTCTGCACCCAGCCGGGATGGAAGATGCCGACCGCGATGCCGTCGCCCGCCCACGCCTTCGACAGCCCGCGCATGAACGAATTCACCGCCGCTTTCGACGCGTGATAGGGATGGGCGCCGCCGCCGTGATTGGCGATGGAGCCGAGCTGGCTGGTGATCGTCACCAGCTTCTTGTCCTTGCCCGCCTTCAGGTTGTCGTGGAACGCGACCGCGACCGTCACCGGCGCCACGGAATTCACCGCGAACACCGCCAGGAACGCCGCCGCGTCGATGATGCCCTGGGCGCGCTCGCGCGACCCGCCGACGCCGGCATTGTTGATCAGGATGTCGATCGGCAGCGCGCCGAGATCGGCCTTCAATGCCGCGACGGAAGACGGATCGGCGACATCCAGCGCCGCGACGCGCACATTGCGCGCGCTCCTGACCAGCGCGTTCAGCGCCTCGGCCCTGGCCGGCGCGCGGCAGCAGGCGATGATCTCGGCGCCCTGCGCCGCGTACTGCTTCGCGAATTCCAGCCCGATGCCGCGATTGGCGCCGGTGATGAGAACGGTGGTCATGGCTTTTCGAATCCTCCGCCGCCGGGTGTCTCGATCTCTATCGCATCGCCGGCCGCGATGTCGATCTCGTCGCAGCCTTTGAGCGTAACGCGCATGCCGTCCTTGCGGATGACGGTATTGCGGCCTTTCGCGCCGTCCCCGCCGCCTTCCAGGCCGAACGGCGCGGTGTCGCGCCGCGTCGACAGGATGGCGCAGGACATCGCCTCGCGGAAGCGCAGGCGGCGCACGGTTCCGTCGCCGCCCCGATGCGCGCCCGCGCCGCCCGAACCGCCGCGGATGCGGAACTCTTCCAGCACCACGGGATAGCGCGTCTCCAGCACCTCCGGATCGGTCAGCCGCGAATTCGTCATATGGGTGTGCACCGCCGACTGGCCGTCGAAGCCGCGGCCGGCGCCGGCGCCGCCGCAGATCGTCTCGTAATATTGATGCCGTGCGTTGCCGAAGGTGAGATTGTTCATGGTGCCCTGGCTCGCCGCCAGCACGCCCAGCGCCCCGAACAGGCAATCGACCACCGCCTGGCTGGTCTCGACATTGCCGGCCGCCACGGCGCCCGGCGGGCGCGGCTTCAGCAGCGATCCGTCCGGCACCACGATCTCCAGCGGCCTCAGGCAGCCCGCGTTCATCGGGATGTCGCTGTCGACCAGGCAGCGGAAGACATAGAGCACCGCCGCCTTGGTCACCGATCCCGGCGCGTTGAAATTGTTCGCCGCCTGGGCGCTCGTGCCGGTGAAGTCGATCCGCGCGCGCCGCGCCGCGCGGTCCACCGTCACCGCCACCTTGATCGTCGCCCCGCCGTCCATCGTCATTTCGAAGGCGCCGTCGGACAGTTTGCCGACCGCCTGCCGCACCGACTCTTCCGCATTGTCCTGCACATGGCCCATGTAAGCGGTCACGACCTCCAGGCCATGCGCCGCGCCGGCCTGGCGCAATCCTTCGGCGCCCCTGGCGCAGGCGGCCGCCTGCGCGCGCAGGTCGGCGAGGTTCTGCTCGACATTGCGCGCCGGCCAGGGGCCTGCCGCCAGCACCGCGCGCATCGCGGCCTCGTCGAAATGTCCGCCGCCGACCATGCGCAATGAGTCGAACAGCGCGCCCTCCTGCGCGATATCGGTCGAGAAGGGCGGCATCGAGCCCGGCGTGATCCCGCCGATGTCGGCATGATGGCCGCGCGCCGCGACGAAGAAGGCGCGCGTGCCGTCCACGAACACCGGCATCACCACCGTGACGTCGGGCAGGTGCGTGCCGCCGTCATAAGGCGCGTTGGTGACGAAGGCATCGCCTTCGCGCATGCCGGGATGTTTGGCGATGATCGCGGCGACGCAATCGCCCATGGAGCCCAGATGCACCGGCATGTGCGGCGCGTTCGCCACCAGTCCGCCCTCGGCATCGAACACCGCGCAGGAGAAATCCAGCCGCTCCTTGATGTTCACGCTGGTCGCGGTGTTCTGCAGCACCTGGCCCATCTCTTCCGCGATGGCCATGAACAGATTGGCGAAGACTTCGAGCAGGACGGGATCGACCTCGGTTGCGCGCGCCGCCGGCCGCGCCCGCGGCGCGACGCGCGTGAGCACGGTGCCCTTCGCCGGATCGATATCGGCCCGCCAGCCCGGCTCGACCACGATGGTCTGGTGCGGCTCGATCAGCAGGGCAGGGCCGTCGATGGTGCGCGCCTCGCCCGCAACCACCACCGGCGCGTCATGCCAGGCGCCTTGGCTGAAGAAGCGAACGGTTTGTTCCTTCTCCGCTTCAGCGGGGGAGGGGGACCGCGAAGCGGCGGCGGGGGCGGCCGCGGGCGACGGCGGAACCTCCCTTGCCTCCATTTCCATCGACTCCGCGATCAGTGCTCGGCCCTCGAAGCCGAAGCCGAACTGCCGCGCATGCGCCGCGGCGAAGGCGTCCTTCATCTCGGCGGCCGGGCCGAACGCGATCGGCAGCGCCGTGTCGCTGCCGTCATAGCGGATGTGCACCCGCGCGCTGCTGGCGATCAGCCCGGCGCCTTGCGCGATCAGCGCGTCCTCGGCGTCGCGGCGCAATTCGCGCTCGACGCGCGCCAGCAGCACATCGCCGTCCGCCAGCGGCCGCGCGATGGCGCGCTGTCGCGTGGCGCGCAGCGCCGCGCGCTTCATGCCATAGGCCGAAAGCAATCCCGACAGCGGATGGATGAACACCGTCGTCATGCCGAGCGCGTCCGCCACCAGGCAGGCATGCTGGCCGCCCGCGCCGCCGAAGCAATTGAGCGCGTCGTCGCGCACGTCGATCCCCTTGGCGACCGAGATGCGCTTGATCGCGTTGGCCATGTTCTCCACCGCGATGCGGATGAAGCCGTCGGCGACCGCTTCCGGCGCCCGCCCCGTGCGCGCCGCCAGCGCGGCGAACGCCGCGCGCACCGCGCCTTCGTCGAGCGGCGCGTCGCCGCCGCTTCCGAAGATCTTCGGGAAATGGTCGCCGCTGAGCTTGCCGACCATGACGTTG
>DASWOE010000370.1:0-5380 GCA_036398875.1 Rhizomicrobium sp. | reverse complement strand
ACCTGTTCATGATGGGCGACAACCGCGACAACTCGCTCGACAGCCGCTGGTCGGAAGAACAGCAGGGCGTCGGTTTCGTGCCGATGGAGAACCTGGTCGGCCGCGCCGAGTTCGTGGTCGGCTCCTACGACTTCCTGAACGCGCATGCGATCTGGTCGTGGCTGGGCGAGTTCCGCTTTTCCCGCGTGTTCAACGGCGTGAACTGACTATTTCGGCCGACGCGCCTGTTCGCGCAACGGCGCCAGCGCCTCGGACCATTTGTGCATCTCGTTCAGCATCGCCGCGACGCCTTGCGCGTTCAGTTCGTTCGCCTCGAACTTGCCGTCCTTGATCTGGGCGAAGACGCCCGGCAGCGCGACGCCTTCGGGAACCGGCATCATCTTGAGCGTGGAGGCATGCGAGCGCGCGATCTGCGCCGCGCGCAGGCCGCCCGAAACACCGCCATAGCTGACGAAGCCGACCGGCTTGTACTGCCATTCCCAGAACACGTAATCGAGCGCATTCGAGAAGGACGGCGGCGGCATGTAGTTGTATTCCGGAATCACGAAGACGAAAGCATCGGCGGCGTTGACGCTGGCCGACCAAGCCTTGGTGTGGTCCTTCTCATATTGCCGGCGGACCGGATGATGCGGCTCGTCGTAGATCGGCAGATTGAAGCGGGCGAGATCGACCAGTTCGGTCTCGAAGCCGCCATGGGCCGTTGCCGCCTCGTGGAACCATTGCCCGATCGTCGGCCCCTGGCGGCCCGGCCGCGTGCTCGCGATGATGGTGTGCAGCTTCAGCGCCATGGGGCAGGCTCCTGTCGGGCGGTTCGATAACGCCCGGGAACTTTCCGGCGATCCGTCGCAAAACGCTATTATACGAAAGTGGAAACGATGTCGCGGCGTCAGTCCGCCCAGTTGGCGTCGAAGCCGCGGACGAAGGGCAGCGACTCGCCGATCGCCGTCTGCCGGCGGCGCTGCTCCTCGGCGATCGCCACGTCCAGCATCAGCGAGACGAAGGTGCGGTTGCGCTCGGCGAAATCGCGCTCATCGCCCAAAAGCGGCATCAGGCTGCGGTTCATGAAAACCTCGAGCTCGTCGGACCAGCGGGTGCCGTCCGACCCGTCGAGCAGCCTGGCGCGCCGATGTGCCAGCGCCGCGATGTGCGGCGCGATCAGCTCGCGCATCTCCGCCTCGAAGGCGCGCCAACCCTCCGCCTCGAAGTCCATGCCTTGGACCAGAAAGCCGACGACATGCTTGAATGCCCCGATAACCCGCTCCGGCATGGCGCCCTGCTCTCTACCCACCCGGGCAGCATGCGCGCCCACCTGTTAAGGGAGGGCTGAGAAACTAGGTTAGCCAAGGGTTCCACAAGGGCGCAGTGGTGGGCGCCCAAGCCCGCGACACCACGGCTAGTGGCCCATTGTTGCGTGCCTTTAACCCGCATGCTAACTGCATCGCGCGCGCGGCGACTCGTCCGCGCGCGGTGTCAATTCACCATAGAATTCAATTGTTTAAGAGGCCGGCGCGGAACTCAGACGCGCCAAGGTTCGAAGGGCGAACGTGGCAGCGGAACAGCATCACGAAACAGGCATTGCGGGCCGCTACGCCACCGCGATCTTCGAGCTGGCGCAGGACGGCAATCAGATCGCGGCGGTGGAGAAAGATCTCGCCGCGCTGCGCGGCCTGATCGCGCAGAATGCCGATCTCGCCCGCCTGGTGCGCTCGCCCGCCTTCAGCCATGAGGAACAGGCCAAGGCGATGACCGCGGTGCTGGACCGCATGGGCGCCGCCAAGCTCACCACCCAGTTCGTCCTCGTGATCGCCGCCAAGCGCCGGCTGTTCCATCTCGTCGATATCATCCGCTCGTTCGAGCGCCTGCTCGCGGGCCGCCGCGGCGAGGTCGAAGCCAGCGTCACCTCCGCCCGCCCGCTCAGCGACGGCGAGATCCTGGAATTGAAGGCGGCGCTCAAGGCCAGGCTCGGCCGCGAACCGCGCCTGGAAGCCAAAGTCGATCCCACCTTGCTCGGCGGCCTCGTCGTCAAGGTGGGCTCGCGCATGATCGATTCATCGCTCCGCACCAAGCTCACGGGCCTGCGTGCGGCCATGAGAGGTAACTAGAATGGATATCCAGCCCGGGGAAATCTCCGCCATCCTGAAGCGCGAGATCGCGAATTTCGGCGCCGAAGCGGAAGTCAGCGAAGTCGGCCAGGTCCTTTCCGTCGGCGACGGCATCGCGCGCGTCTACGGCCTCGACAACGTCCAGGCCGGCGAGATGGTCGAGTTCCCCGGCGGCATCAAGGGCATGGCGCTGAACCTGGAAAACGACAATGTCGGCGTCGTGATCTTCGGCTCCGATCAGGCGATCAAGGAAGGCGATACCGTCAAGCGCACCCGCGCCATCGTGGACGTGCCGGTCGGCCGCGGCCTGCTCGGGCGCGTCGTCGATCCGCTCGGCAATCCGATCGACGGCAAGGGTCCGCTGACCGATATCGCCGAGCGCCGCCGCGTCGATGTGAAGGCGCCCGGCATCATCCCGCGCAAATCGGTGCACGAGCCGGTGCAGACCGGCCTCAAGGCCATCGACAGCCTGATCCCGATCGGCCGCGGCCAGCGCGAGCTCATCATCGGCGACCGCCAGACCGGCAAGACCGCCGTCGCCATCGACACGATCCTGAACCAGAAGACGATCAACAAGAGCAGCGACGAGGGCGCCAAGCTCTATTGCATCTATGTCGCGATCGGGCAGAAGCGCTCGACCGTGGCGCAGATCGTCAAGACGCTCGAAGACCACGGTGCGCTGGAATACACCATCGTCGTCTCGGCGACCGCGTCGGAGCCGGCACCGCTGCAGTTCCTGGCGCCGTTCGCCGGCTGCGCCATGGGCGAGTGGTTCCGCGACAACGGCATGCACGCCGTGATCGTCTATGACGACCTCTCCAAGCAGGCCGTCGCCTACCGCCAGATGTCGCTGCTGCTGCGCCGCCCGCCGGGCCGCGAAGCCTATCCGGGCGACGTATTCTACCTGCACAGCCGCCTCTTGGAGCGCGCCGCCAAGCTCAACGCCGACAACGGCTCGGGCTCGCTGACCGCGCTGCCGATCATCGAGACCCAGGCCAACGACGTGTCGGCCTATATCCCGACCAATGTGATCTCGATCACCGACGGCCAGATCTTCCTGGAGACCGATCTGTTCTACCAGGGCATCCGCCCGGCGGTGAATGTCGGCATCTCGGTGTCGCGGGTGGGTTCGTCGGCGCAGATCAAGGCGATGAAGACCGCGTCCGGCCCGATCAAATCCGAGCTCGCCCAGTATCGCGAGATGGCGGCCTTCGCCAAATTCGGCTCCGACCTCGACGCCTCGACGCAGAAGATGCTGGCGCGCGGCGAGCGGCTGACCGAGCTCCTGAAGCAGCCCCGGTACAAGCCCTTCGCGGTCGAGGAGCAGGTGGCGGTGATCTATGCCGGCACCCGCGGCTATCTGGACACGGTTCCGGTCGCCAAGATCGGCGCCTATCAGGAGGCGCTGCTCTCCAAGCTCAAGACGAGCCATCCTGAGATCCTGGACGGCATCCGCACCCAGAAGGCGCTGACGCCCGAACTCGAGACCGCGCTCAAGGCAGCGCTGGCCGCGTTCGGCAAGACCTTCGTGGCATAGGCGAGAGCGACCGCTCATGGCATCCGTCAAGGACATGCGCACGCGGATCGGAAGCGTGAAGTCCACGCAGAAGATCACCAAGGCGATGCAGATGGTGGCGGCGGCGAAGCTGCGCCGCGCCCAGAGCGCCGCCGAGAGCGCGCGCCCCTACGCGACCCGCATGGGGGCGGTGATCGCCAATCTGGCCGCCGGCGTCTCCGGCCCGGATGCGCCGCTGCTGTTGGCCGGCAACGGCCAGGACCAGCGCTATCTTTTCGTCGTGGCGACCGCCGACCGCGGCCTCGCCGGCGGCTTCAATTCCGGCATCGTGCGCGCGGCGCGCGAGAAGATCGCGGCGCTGCTGCGCGCCGGCAAGGACGTCAAGATCATCGCCATCGGCCGCAAGGCGCGCGACCAGCTTCGCCGGTTCTACGGCGACCGGATCATCGCGACCTATGAGGCCGGCATCAAGACGCCGACCTTCGCGCTGGTCCGCCCGATCGCCAAGAAGATCATCGACCTCTACGAGGCGAACGAGACCGACGTCGTCATGCTCGCCTCCAGCCGGTTCAAGTCCATCGTCGTGCAGACGCCGACGGTGCGCCAGCTCATCCCGGCCCAGGTCGATGCGGCCGCGGGCGCGGCGCCGTTCTACGAATACGAGCCCGACGAGGAAACGATCCTGAACGCGCTGCTGCCGCAGAACATCGCGGTGCAGCTGCTGACCGTTCTGCTTGAGAACCAGGCCGGCTTCTTCGCTTCCCAGATGACGGCGATGGACAACGCCACCCGCAATGCCGGCGATCTGATCAAGGCTCTTACCATCCAGATGAACCGCACGCGCCAGGCCCAGATCACCAAGGAGCTGATCGAGATCATCTCCGGCGCATCCGCCGTCTGACGTTGGAGGAGTGAGAACAAGGTAAACGTCCAATTCGTCCCATCGTCATCGTCCGCGCCTAGCCTATGCTGGCCGGGCTGCGGGGGCAGAAGCGATGCGTTGGCGCGAGAGACTGGGAAGGATCGTCCGATTCTTCCGCGACATTTTCGGGAGACGGTCGCGGGCTTTGCCGCCGCCGGGTCCCCTGACGATCGACGCGGTCGCCGTGGAGATCGTCGAACAACCCATGCCGGCCGCCCCGCGCGTGCCGGAAGAAGCAGTGAAGGAAGTCGATATGTCCGCAGCCGCCATCCCCGCCAATGCCAAAGGCCGTCTCACCCAGGTGATCGGCGCCGTCGTCGATGTCGAGTTCGACGGCGAGCTGCCGGCGATCCTGAACGCGCTGGAGACCAAGAACTTCGACGCCCGCACCGGCAAGGAAGTGCGCCTGGTGTTCGAGGTGGCGCAGCATCTGGGCCAGAACGCGGTGCGCGCCATCGCGATGGATTCCACCGAGGGCCTGGTGCGCGGCGCCGAAGTGACCGACACCGGCGCGCCGATCCGCGTGCCGGTCGGCCCGGCCACGCTCGGGCGCATCATGAACGTGATCGGCGAGCCGATCGACGAAGCCGGCCCGATCTCCACCGAGCACATGTCCTCGATCCACCGCGAGGCGCCGTCCTTCGCCGAGCAGGCGGGTTCGGCCGAGATCCTCGTCACCGGGATCAAGGTCATCGACCTGCTCTGCCCCTACACCAAGGGCGGCAAGATCGGCCTGTTCGGCGGCGCCGGCGTCGGCAAGACCGTGACCATGCAGGAGCTGATCAACAACATCGCCAAGGCCTATGGCGGCTATTCGGTGCTGGCCGGCGTCGGCGAGCG
>DASWOE010000369.1:0-7927 GCA_036398875.1 Rhizomicrobium sp. | reverse complement strand
GAAGCATCCGTTCGCGCCGGCCGCGATCCATCCATTCCTGGCCGACATGATCGCCGTCGCGCCAGCGCCGCTCATAGTGCACGGCATCGTAGCAGTGCCCGCTCGTGCATGGAGGCGATGGCGTCTTGTCGTCGCCGCAATCGTGATCGCAGTTGCTGGCTTCGCGTTCGCAGTCGCGGTCGCAGTCGTGCGCGTGGCGGCCGCAATCGTCGTCGCAATCGTGGTGACGGTAATGGCGGCGGCACCCCTCATGGCATCCGCCATAGCCGCCGCAGCCCTCGTCGCAGCCGCGATAGCCGATGCCGCAGCCATAGCTGCAGCCATAGCCGCCGAAATGATGGAACTGGATCTCCGGCACCGGATCGAACGGGTCGAGCAGCACCGCGCCGGACGTGGCCACGCCCGCCTGCGCCCCGCCGGGCCAGGCGATGGCAGCCAGGACGAGGACCAGTATCGCCGGAAGGATCGATGCAAATCGGGATCTCATGGCAGCACCTTTCAGTTCTGGCCGGGATGTGGAGGCGCGGCGGCCGCCGCGTTCAGCAGATTGCCCAGCTGGTTCATCGTCGGGCGGAAGCCGGCGACCGCGGAGCTCGTCATGTAATCGTTGGATTTGTGCAGGTCCTGATCGATGCCGGGCGGTCCGACCTTGTAGAGCACGCCCAGATGATACAGCGCGGCGGGATAGCGTTGATCCGCCGCCTTGGCGAACCAGTATTCGGCGCGCGCATAATTCGTCACCACCCCCAGGCCCTTGGCGTACATCACGCCGAGCGTGTTCTGCGCGCCGGCATCGCCATCGACCGCGGCCGATTGGATGGCGCGCACCAGTTCGCTCGCCGTCAGCCTCCCGGTCGCCTCGTCGGGAATGGAGGCCTGGTACTGCTCCACCGCGCGCGCGCCCTTCCAGCCGAGGAAAAACAGAGCGCGACGCACGGCATCGGGCGGGATCGCGGCGGCCATGGCGAAGGCGCGCTGGCGCTCCATGGTCGGCACGCATTCGTCGCTCAGCGGAACGCCGCCGGCCGAATCGCCGGCCGGATAGAACTCATAGGGCGGGAACCAGTAGTGGAAGGCCTTGGCCTGCTTCTCCACCAGATGCTCGCCATAGGAGGCGCGCAATGCGCTCTCCAGCGAGTCGAGATAGGGGCGCCCGAGCGGACTTCCCATCGAATCGGCAATGTGGAAATACGTGAGGGCGTCGGCGTCGTTCGGCGCCACGACGGTGTCGCTGTTGCCGTAGCCGCCGCCATAACTGCCGCTGCCGCCATTGCCGTAATAACCGCCGGAGCCGGAACGCGTGCGGCGCGTCTTGCCATAGCCATATCCGTTGCCGCCGCCATAGCTGCCACTGCCATAACCACCGCCACCGTAACCACCGCCGCCACCGCCATAGCCGCCGCTGCCATAGCTGCCGCCGCCGTAACCGGCGTCGCCGCCATAGCCGCCGCTATTGTCGTCGTCCGAATCGAAACGGGCGCGCGGTCCCTCGCTGATGCGGCCGAGCTGCAGAAAGCCTTCGGCGCCGCCGCAGGACAAGATGTAGATGATGCGGTCGCGCGCCTGCGTCCGCTGCTGCGTCGTCAGTTCGACGAGGATGTCCTTCTGCTTCTGGAAGGCGCGCGCGCGGCGCTCATGGATCACGCCGGCGGCCGTGTCGTCCCAGTTGCGGCTGCGGCCGTTGCGATTGCGGCTGGCGAGAAAATACCAGACATAGGCTTCGACCGGATCGTAATAGCGGCTGTCGCTCGAATTCGAATAGATGTCGCCGAGCTTGACCTGGGCGAGGAAGTCCTTGTCCTGCCACGCCGCGCGGCGCCAGACCGTCACCGCCGCTTCCAGGCTGATGTGATTGGCGGCGTAGTTGCCGTCGGCATAGTCCGCGGCCCGCGCACCCGTGAGCGCAGTGGCGACAAGAACCGCCATCACCCCGACGCGCCGCAATACGCTGGCAAGGCTCGAAATAACCACGGCCAATTCCCCCGACCGCAAGACCCGATGAAAATCTCAAACCGACGTTTTCAACTGCTGTCGCACTCTAACGTTAACGGGCAACGCCCGCACAGTGTCCCGGTTGCCAATCCAAACAAATTCGCGCCAAAAAAATACGGTTAATGCGGCCGCTCAATGGCGAAAATGGCGCATTCCCGTGAAAACCATGGCAAGGCCCGCTTTATCGGCAGCGTCGATTACTTTTTGATCGCCGATCGAGCCGCCCGGTTGGATCACGGCCGTCGCGCCGGCATCCGCCACCGCCAGCAGGCCGTCGGGGAAGGGAAAGAAAGCCTCCGACGCGGCCGCGGAGCCTTTGGTGTGGGGCTCGGGCCAGCCGGCCGCCTTGGCCGCATCGCGTGCCTTCAGCGCGGCGATTCGCGCGGAATCGACACGCGACATCTGCCCGGCGCCGATCGCGGCGGTGACGCCGTCCTTCACATAGACGACGGCGTTGGACTTCACATGCTTGCCGATGGTGAAGGCCAGCAACATGTCGGCGACCTCGCGCTCCGTCGGCGCGCGCCGGGTGACGACCTTCAGATCGGCGCGCGTCACGCGGCCATTGTCGCGCGTCTGCGCCAGAAAGCCGCCGGAGACCGAGCGGAAGGCGAGCCCGGCCGAATCGGGATCGGGCAGCCCCCCGGCGATCAGCAGGCGCACATTCTTCCGGGCGCCGAGAATCCGCCGCGCGTCCGCATCGGCATCGGGTGCGATGATCACTTCGGTGAAGAGCTTTGCGATCTCCTCCGCGGTCTCGCCGTCCAGCGTGCGGTTGAAGGCGAGCACGCCGCCGAACGCGCTGACCGGATCGCAGGCCAGCGCTTTGGCGTAGGCCTCGGCCAGGCTCGGCGCCAAGGCGACGCCGCACGGATTGGCGTGCTTGATGATCGCGCAGGCCGCCGATGCGTCGGGCGCGAACTCGGCCACCAGCTCATAGGCCGCGTCGGTATCGTTGATGTTGTTGTAGGAAAGCTCCTTGCCTTGGAGCTGTGTCGCGCTGGCCACGCCGGGACGCGGATCGCCGGTGACATAGAATGCCGCGTCCTGGTGCGGGTTTTCGCCATAGCGCAGGGACTGGCGCAGCGCACCGGCGAAGGCGCGGCGGCGCGGCGGCTCCTTCTCGCCGTCCTTGGCGAGTTGACCGGCAAACCAGTTCGACACCGCGGCGTCATAGGCCGCGGTCCGCGCAAACGCGATCTGCGCCAGATGCCGCCGCCGCGCCCCGCCCACCGCGCCGTTGTTGGCGTCCATCTCGGCCAGCACCGCTGCATAGTCCTGCGGATCGACGACGATGGTGACCCATTCGTGGTTCTTCGCTGCCGAGCGCGTCATCGCCGGCCCGCCGATGTCGATCTGTTCGATCGTGTCCCCGAACGACGCGCCTTTGGCGACCGTCGCCTCGAAGGGATAGAGATTGGAGACCAGCAGATCGATGCCCGCGATACCGTGCTCGGTCATCGCCGCGGCGTGATCCGCCTTGTCGCGCAGCGCCAGCAAGCCGCCATGGACCTTGGGATGCAGGGTCTTCACCCGCCCGTCCATCATCTCCGGAAAGCCGGTGACCTCGGAGATGTCGGCCACCGCCAAGCCCGCCTCGCGCAGCGCCTTGGCGCTGCCGCCGGTCGAGATCAGGAAGACGCCGTGGCGCGCCAGGCCCTGGGCGAATTCGACCAGGCCGGTCTTGTCCCACACCGAAAGCAGCGCGCGGCGAATGGGGCGAAGCGTCATGGGAGACTCGGGCAGGGGCTACGCCCGGGCTTACCGCCGCATGAAGGAAAAGAGAAGGGCCAGGACGGCGCTTGCCCCCAGCGAATAGAGCACGGGGATGTGGATATGCCAGTTTTCGCGGTCGTAATTGACGTCGCCGGGCATGGGATCGAAGCCCATCAGCGCGATCACCTGGCTCAGCACCAGCGCGCCGAACACCAGAATCCCGAGATAGATCAGCCAGCGGCGCATGGCCCCGCGCTCACAATCGCATTGCGGTCACGCCGAGCTTGGCGAACAGCTTGTTGTCGTGGCTTTCCTCGGGGTTCGGCGTCGTCAGCAGCTTGTCGCCGTAAAAGATCGAATTGGCGCCGGCGAGAAAGCACAAGGCCTGCGCCTCGTCGCTCATCTCGCCGCGCCCGGCCGAAAGCCGCACCATCGATTTGGGCATGGTGATGCGCGCCACCGCGATCGTGCGCACGAAGTCGATCGGATCGAGCGGCGCGGCATCGCCCAGCCGCGTGCCCGCGACCTTGACGAGGCCGTTGATCGGCACGCTTTGCGGATGGACGGGCAGCGTCGCCAGGGCGTGGATCATCCCGACGCGGTCCTCGGCTTCCTCGCCCATGCCGACGATGCCGCCGCAGCACACCGCGATGCCGGCCTCGCGCACCTGTTCGAGCGTGTCGAGGCGGTCCTGGAAGGTCCGCGTGGTGATGATCTCGCCGTAATATTCCGGCGAGGTGTCGATGTTGTGGTTGTAGTAGTCGAGGCCCGCCTGCTTCAGGCGCGCGGCCTGGGTGCCGGTCAGCATGCCGAGCGTGACGCAGGTCTCCATGCCCAGCGCCTTCACGCCCTCGACCATCGCGCAGACCGCATCGAGGTCCTTGTCCTTGGGCGCGCGCCAGGCCGCGCCCATGCAGAAGCGCGTCGCGCCCGCCGCCTTGGCCGCGCGCGCATCGGCCAGCACGGTGTCGAGCGGCATCAGCTTGGAGGCCTTGAGTCCCGTTTCGTGGCTGGCGCTTTGCGAGCAATAGCCGCAATCCTCGGGACAGCCGCCGGTCTTGATCGAGAGCAGGGTGGAGACCTGGACTTCGTTGGCGGCGAAGTGCTGGCGATGCACGGCCTGGGCGCGGAAGACCAGATCGGCGAAAGGCAGCGCGAAGAGCCGCGCGATCTGCGCGCGCGTCCAGTTGTTGCGCACGGCGCCGTCCGGAAGGTTTGGGCCGTCGCGCAGTTCGGGAGCGGGAGCGTTCATGGCATACCTGTCTTGCTGCGCCGATCGAGGCTTACACGTCCCGGGCCGGCGTGCACAAGCGGCTCGCTTTTGCGCTTCGGCACGTCGGAAGCCTCCTATGGTCGCACCGCGAGAGGCGGCGTTGACGCACGGGCCGGGCTGATTATAGTCCCGCGCCTTCCCGCTTGGCGTGCCCCTGTGGCGGAACGGTAGACGCGGCAGACTCAAAATCTGTTGCCCTCACGGGCGTGCTGGTTCAAGTCCGGCCAGGGGCACCAATCACTCGACCCAATAGGATCGCGGTCCGCCGGGCGTCCGCGCCGCTAACCCTTCGCTAACCAGTTCGCGGAAAAGCGGGCGGCCGTTTCAACGAATCGGCGCGTCGCGCGTAACCGTCTTGCAACCAGTCGGAAGGGGTCCGCTTGACGCTGTCGGCCAGCCGGTCCGCGCCTGTCGTTCCCGCACATCTGCCGTCCTTCGGCGCTCTGGCCGAAGCCGGCACATGGGAGGAGGAAGATTTCGTCCTGCGCTTTTTTCCCGTCGTCGATATGCGTCGTCGCGCGGTCGCGTCGCTGTTCTGTACGCCGATGTGCGATCGGGTCGGGGCCGATACGATCTACGGCCATTGCGCCTTTCCCGCCTTCACGGGCCGCATCTGGTCGGCGATCGACGTTGCCATCCTGCACCACGCGCTGGCCTTCGCGGGCCGTCTCGCGGCGGGCGGGGTCGCGATGGCGGTGGGCGCATCGGTGAGCTTCGCGACGCTGAGCGATCCAACCGGGCGCATGATCTATCGCGCCGCCTTGCGCCTGGCGCGGGCGCAGGAACAGATCGCGCTCGCCATCAAGATCGAGGACATTCCGCCTGATACGCCGGCGAAGCGCATCGGCGAAATCGCCTCCACCATTGCCGGTCTTGCGCCGCGGGTCTGGCTGCATCTGCCCGACAGCCGCGCGGCGCCCGGCGGACAGGGGCCGCTGCACGCGGCGGGACTCGTGCTGACGATGCCGCCGCAATTGCCGCATCAGGGCGCCCAGGCCGAAGCGCGCTGGCTCGCGCGGCATGCGGCGCAGCACGGCGCGCTCGCCTGCATGGATCACGTCGATACCCAGGCCGAATTGGAAAGCACGCTGAGCGCCGGTGTCCATTTCGTCGCCGGCGCGGCGCTGCGCCGGGCCTCGCTTTCGGGCGTCGCCTCGGCCGGCGAGGTCCTCGAAGCACTCGCGGCGCCGCTCGCCGCCGCCGGCCGCTAGGTTCGCCGCGTGACGGCCGCGATGGAATGATCGGCGTTCTTGGTCACCACGAATTCGGCGGCGTCGCGGTCTCTCACGATATGCTCGCGCAGATTGGGCAGGTTGACGCCGTCCCAGATACGCTTGGCGAAATCGCGGCGCCCGGCATCGTCCCAGTCGCGAAAGCGATGGTAGAACGAGTTCGGATCGTCTCGCCCGGCTTCCATCAGCGGCACCAGGCGCTGCGTGAACCACGTCGCGATGGCCGCTTCGGTGGCGTCGAGATAGATCAGTTTGTCGATCAGACGCGGCGTGCCCTCGCGCTCGACCTGGGCCAGGTGCAATCCGTCGAGGATGAGGACGTCCGGCGCCTCCAGCGTCAGCGGATCGCCGGCATCGACGTCATAGGTGACGTGCGAATAGCGGGGCAGGGCGACGCGCTTCCGCGCCTTGACGCCCGCCAGCGCCACGCGCATGGCATCGACGTCGTAGCTTTCGGGAAAACCCTTGCGCAGCGACAAGCCGCGCGCGGCGAGCACTGCATTGGGATGGAGGAATCCGTCCGTCGCGATGCTTTCGACCCGGAACGGCTCGCGCCCGGTGCCGAGCGCGTCGCGCAGGCCCGCCGCGAAGGTGCTCTTGCCCACCGCCACGCTGCCGCCGATGCCGACGATCAAGGGCGTGCCGGCATCGCGCGCCGCGGCCGCGTGCGCGCCAAGTTCGGCGCTCAACGGAAATTCGTACGTCATCGCCGGGAGTATGCCGCAAAAACAGTGAAGTGGTGGCTTGACAATCATCCGTCCCGGAAAGATACTGAAGTCTATACTTCTGTATTGGAGCCGCCATGCCGCACAATGTGCACGACACTTTCGTTCTGGTGCGCCGCTATCCCAAGCCGCCGCGGACCGTCTTCGCGGCGCTGGCGGATCCGGCGAAGAAGCGCCGCTGGCTGACGGACGGCAAGAGCCACGACGTCGAAGCCTTCGAATCCGACTTCCGCGTCGGCGGCGCCGAACGCGCCCGCTATCGCATGAATGCCGCGACGCCGTTTCCCGGCGCGTTGCTGACCAGCGATGGAATTCATTTCGATATCGTGCCCGACAGCCGCGTCGTGATCGCCTCGTCCATGGCGATGGACGGACGCGTTTTTTCGGTCGCGCTCTGCACCTTCGCACTGGCGCCGTCCGCCGATGGCGGCAGCGAACTCACCTTCACCCACCAGGGCGCTTTCTTCGAAGGCGCCGATGGGCCGCAGATGCGCCGTCAGGGCTGGTCGGACCTGCTCGACCGGCTGGGCGTGGCCGCGTGAAGGCTGCGAAGGCCGATATCGGTCCCGTCTTCCACGCGCTCGGCGATCCCACCCGCCGCGCCATCGTGGACCGGCTGAGCGGCGGTCCCCGTTCGGTCTCCGAACTTGCCCGGCCGCTCGGCATCACCGTCACCGCGGTGGCGCAGCACCTCGGGGTGCTGGAGGCCTGCGGTCTGGCGCAGTCGCACAAGCAGGGGCGCGTGCGCACCTGCCGCATCGCGCCGGCCGGCTTCCTGGCGCTGGAGCGCTGGATCGGCGAACACCGCGGGCGCTGGGAGGAACGCCTCGACCGGCTGGGCGCGATCCTCGCCGAGGACTAGGCGCCGCGCGTCAGCCGGCCTTGTTTTCGGCATAGGGCGCCTGGGCGAAGGCGACGTGCATCGCGCGAAGCTGTTCCTTGGCGCGGATCGTCAGGTCGGTGATCAGCGCGAACTGTTCACGGCTGTC
>DASWOE010000368.1:0-2081 GCA_036398875.1 Rhizomicrobium sp. | reverse complement strand
TCACGCAGCGCGCCACGGCCGGCGATGCCAAGGCCGAGCTCGTGGTCGGTCTCAAATATCTGGACGGCGACGGCGTCGCGGTGAACGAAGCCGATGCCGCGAAATGGCTGGAACGCGCGGCCGAGCAGGGCTCGGCGGTGGCGCAATATCGCCTGGGCACGCTGTACGAGCGCGGCCGCGGCGTGGCGACCGATCCGGCGCGCGCGATCCATTGGTACCAGCTCGCCGCGCAGGCGGGCAACCGCAAGGCCATGCACAATCTCGCGGTCGCCTACGCCACGGGGGCCGGCACGGACAAGAACCTCGCCGAGGCCACGCGCTGGTTCTCCAAGGCCTCGGCGCTCGGCCTCGCCGATTCGCAGTTCAACCTCGCCGTCCTCTACGAGCGCGGCATGGGCGTGCCGCAAAGCCTGACCGACGCCTATAAGTGGTACGCCGTCGCGGCGGCGAGCGGCGATACGCAGTCCAAGGCGCGCATCGACGCGCTGTCGACCCAGCTGTCGGAAGACGACCGCGCCACGGCGCAGCGCGCGGCCCAGTCCTTCCATCCGCAGGCCATGGACCCCAAGGCCAATGTCGCGCCGCAGATGAGCGACGTGGCGAACTGATCGCCCCTTCCGCGCCGCCGCCGCGAACGTCCCATTTTCACCGCGCGCCGTGCCGGCGGCGGAGCTGTGACCGACGAGGCCGATTCGGTTGACCCCATAGCGCCCCGCGCGCACATTCGATCGCAGTCCCGGGCTGTCGGATTCGGTGGTCCTTCCTCTGCTGTCTGCGAAGCCTCGATGGAAATCTATCTGCCCATCGCCGAGATGTCGGTCCATTGGCTGATCCTGTTCGGTTTGGGCGGCGCGATCGGATTCCTCTCGGGCCTGTTCGGCGTCGGCGGCGGCTTCCTGCTGACGCCGCTGCTGATCTTCTACGGCGTGCCGGCCGAAGTCGCGGTCGCCACCACGTCGAGCCACATCACCGCGTCGTCGATCTCCGGCGCGCTGGCGCAGTGGCGCCGCCGCGCGGTCGATCTCAAAATGGGGATCGTCATGGCGGGCGGCGGCCTTCTGGGCACCGGCGCCGGCGTGTGGCTGTTCACGGTGATGCGCCGCGTCGGCCAGATGGATCTGCTGGTGTCGGCGAGCTATGTGATCCTGCTCGGCACCGTCGGCGGGCTGATGCTGAACGAGAGCCTGAGCGCCCTGCGCCGGGCGCGCAGCGGGGCGGCGCCGGCGCGGCGGGCGCCGCACATCTGGATGCACGGCCTGCCGTTCAAGATGCGCTTTCGCGAGTCGCGGCTCTATATCAGCGTCATCCCGCCCGTCGTGATCGGCTTCTGCGTCGGCGTGCTGTCGGCGATCATGGGCGTGGGCGGCGGCTTCGTGATCGTGCCGGCGATGATCTATCTGCTGCGCATGCCGACCAATGTCGTCATGGGCACCTCGCTGTTCCAGATCATCATCGTGACGGCGGCGACCACGATCCTGCAGGCGAGCACGAATTATTCCGTCGATATCATGCTGGCGCTGTTCCTGATCCTGGGCGGGGTGATCGGGGCGCAGTTCGGGGTGCGCGCCGGCGAGCGGCTGCGCGGCGAGCAGCTGCGCCTGCTGCTGGCGCTGCTGGTGCTGGCGGTGGCGCTCAGGCTGTTCGTCGGCCTGGTGGTCAAGCCCGACGATCTCTTCACCGTGACGACGGTGGCGCGATGAGGCGCGCGGCGGCCCTGATCGCGCTGATCCTGTGCGCGGCGCCGGCGGCGGCGACGGAAGACATCGTGTCGGGCCTGTCGCAGGACACGGTGCAGATCACCTCCAACTACACCGGCACCGACATCGTCGTGTTCGGCGCGATCGAGCACCTGGAGGACACCGGCGCCAACGACGTGGTCGTGGTGGTGCGCGGCCCCGACGCCGACATGACGGTGCGCGAGAAGCAATGGATCGGCGGGATCTGGATCAACCGCGACCAGGCCAGGCTGGTCGCCATGCCGTCCTATTACTTCATCGCCAGCACGCGGCCGCTGGGCCGCATCGCATCGAGCTTCACGCTGGAGCGCTATGCGATGGGACTGAACAATGTGGTGCCGGCGC
>DASWOE010000367.1:0-1983 GCA_036398875.1 Rhizomicrobium sp. | reverse complement strand
CGACCGCCAGGTCGAAGGCGTCGGCGACGCCCAGCGCCTCGATCATGTCGATCGTCTCCGCCGTGGCGCCGTCGGCGAACCGCGCCAGGGCCTCGAAATGGCTGGTCTGTCCGCCGGCGAGCTCGACGATGGGCTGATAGGCGATGCCGAAGGCGCCGTCCGCGACGGTCTCGGTGAGGCGGCGAAGGCTGGTTTCCGCTTCCTCCATCATCTGGGCGAAATGCGCGCCCACATCGGAGGTCTGATCGCAGGACCAGCGCCCGGCGGCGAATTTGTCGATGACGTGGCGCAGCACCAGCTCGCGCTGCGCGTTGCTGATGCCCCTGCCCTTGAGCGCGATCAGCGCCTGTTCGACGTCGAGCGTGCCGGCGCCGCTCTCCTTCAGCGCCGCGCGAATCTTCTTGGCCAAGGCGGCGGGACCGCCGACGGCTTCCGCGATCACGCCGAAGCTGGACCGCGACAGCCTGCCGGCCGCCTTGGCGCCGATCTTGGAGAAGGCGTCGCCGATGCGGCCCAGAAGCCTGTTGGCATCCTCCTCGCCGAGCCCGTCGCACATGTCGGGCAGGCCCGGAAGCTGCACCAGGGCGAGAGTATCGTCGTCCGAGGCGACCTGCGCCGCGGCGGCGAGAAACCCCTCGCGCGTCGAAAGCCCGGTGGCGGTGTCGGTGGCCGCGATGCCGCGCATCCCCGGCTTCGACAGCGTGCAGGAGACCTGCTCGCCATTCTGCGGCAGGCGAAACAGCGACACCGCCGCTTCGGTGCCGCCGGCCAGCTTCAACTGGAACGGCCCGGCGCGATCGCCCTTGGCCAGCGCGCGCGACAGCGTCGCGAACTTGATCGCCTCGGTCGTCATGAAGAGGCGCGCGGCGGGCTTGCCCACAGGGTCGTAGCCGGATTTGAGAAAATTGCTCGACGCGCCGGTTGCGAACACGACGGTGCCTTTCGGATCGACTTCGAAAAGATAGTCGGCGTTGGCGAAAGCGAAACCGAGCAGACGGGCGGGATCGATCATGGCATCGCGGCAAATGGCGGCGTGCAAGCCTTGCACGCCAAACCCTGACAATCCGTGAAATCCCGCCCTGCGCGCGTCGTTTACGACGGCAACATAGCGCCGAAGGACGAGAAGATGGCGCGCGAAACGGCATTTTCCGACCACGCCCATTCCGGGTGCCATTGCACGCCCAGCACGAAGCCTTTTGCCTTCGGCATCGAGACGGCCTCGATCTGGCCATCGGGCGCGACCGCTTCGGCACGCAGGCCGTCGGCCAGCCGGTCGATGCCCTGCGAATGCAGCGAGTTCACCGCGAAGCGCTGCTCGCGCAGCATGGCGGCAAGCACGCCGCCCGCCTGCACCGCGACGTCGTGCGCCGGGCCGTATTGGGCGTCGAGCGGCGCATCCTTGTTCTCGCGATGATCGTCGCGGCCCGCCACTTCGTGGACATGCTGGTGCAGCGTGCCGCCGAAGGCGACGTTGAGCTCCTGAAAGCCGCGGCAGATGGCAAGCACGGGCGTGCCGGCGGCGATCGCGGCCTTGAGCAGGGGCAGCGCGGTCGCGTCGCGGTGCTCGTCCTGCATCACGCCGGGACGCGGCGGCGGGCCGCCATACCGCTTCGGTGCGACGTTGGACGGCGAGCCGGTGAACAGCAGCCCATCGACGCTCGCCAGGATGTCGTCCGGCGCGATCGGCGGATCGAGCACGGGGATGAGCAGCGGCAGGGCCGGGACGGCGTCGCGGATGGCGGCGATGTATTTCTCGCCGACCGCGTGGAAGGGATGGGCGCCCAGCATGCGCCGGTCGCAGGGAATGCCCACGACGGGAAGGCGCGCGCGCATTTCAGTTCTGCCCGCGCCTGGCGAGGGCGTTCTTTTCGGGCAGCACGAACAGCGCAGGCGCCAACACGGCGCCGGGCTGGACGTTGCGCAAGGCGACCGTCGTGCTGAGGCCCTGGGCGTCGATCACGGTCCATTGCCGCAACTCGTAAC
>DASWOE010000366.1:0-2145 GCA_036398875.1 Rhizomicrobium sp. | reverse complement strand
ATCGCCGCCTCGGCCGAGACCTATTTCGCCCAGTCGGAGCAGCTGCCGACCGTGCTGCGCCTCGCCGCGGCGCCGCTCTTCGTGCCGGGCCGGGCGGAGCCGACCTGGCGCGCCGGCGGCATCATGCTGCAGGCGACGCCGGACGGCGAAGGCGCCGACGACGACTGGGAGAGGCTGTCGCTGTTCCTTGCCTCGGTCGAGGACATCGAGCTGCTCGACACCAATCTCGCCGCCGAGCAATTGCTGTGGCGGCTGTTCCACGAAGACGAGACGCGGGTGCTGCCCTATGCGGCGACGCAGTTCCGCTGCGGCTGCGATACGCGGCGGATTTCGGCGGTGCTCAAATCCTACGGCGCGAAGGAGCGCGAGGGCCTCGCCGATCCCGACGGGATGATCCGCGCCCGCTGCGAGTTCTGCGGCACCGTGCATGCGATCGACCCGAAGTCGCTGGAAACGGCGGAGTAACTTTTCTCCTCCCGTTTACGGGGGAAGGCGATGTCACACTTCCGCCCGCGCGATCACCTTGCGCAGGAACGTCTCGCACGCGGCGAGTTCGCTTAGCGCCACGAACTCGTCGGCCTTGTGCGCCTGATCGATCGAGCCCGGTCCGCAGATCACCGCCGGAATTCCGGCGCGCTGGAAATGCCCGGCCTCGGTGCCGTATGCGACCGCCTCGACGCGGTTGGTGCCGGTGATCTCGCGCGCCAGCGCCAGGGCGGCGGACGTCTCGTCCATCACCAGGCCGGGATAGGCGGCGTGCAGCACCGTCTCGATCGCGGCCTCCGCCGCGCGGGCGCGATATTTCGGCAGGATGGTCGCCGCGGCGCGCGCCCGGACCGTCTCCACGATCCTGGCCGGGTCGCGGTCGGGCAGGGCGCGATATTCCCAGGTCACCGTCGCATCGCGGGCCAGGATGTTCACCGCCGAACCGCCGCCGATCATGTTGGCCTGAACCGTGGTGTGATCGGGCTCGAAGCGCGGATCGGTATCGGCGCGCAGTTCGGTCCATACATCGTCGAGCAGCTTCACGAACTCGCCCGCCATCATCACGGCGTTGGCGCCTTTCTCCGGCGCGCTCGAATGGCCTTCGCGGCCGCGGCAATGGGTGTGCAGCACCGCGCCGGCCTTGTGCGCGCCGACCACCCTCATCTGCGTCGGCTCGCCGACGATGGCGAGGGCGGGGCGGATGTCGGCGGCCTTCAGGTCGTCGAGCAAGCCGCCGACGCCGGCGCAGCCGACCTCCTCGTCATAGGACAGCGCGAAATGGATCGGCCGCTTCAACCTGGCGCGTGCGATCTGCGGCAACAGCGACAGCGCGACGCCGATGAAGCCCTTCATGTCGCAGGCGCCGCGGCCATAGAGCTTGTCGCCCCGCACCACGGCCTTGAACGGATCGGACGACCAGTCCTGCCCGTCCACGGGAACGACGTCGGTATGCCCCGACAGCACATAGCCGCCGGGCGCATCGGGCCCCAGGCTCGCGAACAGATTGGCCTTGGTGCGCGCCGTATCGAAGGTGCGGCGGCAGCGCGCCCCGGCGCTCTCCAGCAGATCCTGCGCGAAATCGATCAAAGCAAGGTTGGAGTCGCGGCTGGTCGTGTCGAAGCCGATGAGAAGCCGCACCAGGTCGAGGGGCAGGGCGCGCGTGGACATCCGCGCTCAACCCATCTGCGTGGCGGGATTGCCGATGACGGCCAGGAACTCGCGCCGCGTGATGGCGTTGGTGCGGAACTCGCCCAGCATGGTGGAGGTCACCATGCTGACGCCGGTCTTGTGCACGCCGCGCGTGGTCATGCACTGATGGCTGGCCTCGATCACCACCGCCACGCCCTTGGGTTCGAGCACTCTCTGGATCGTGTTGGCGATCTGGGCGTTCGTCTTCTCCTGCACCTGCAGGCGGCGGGCGAACGCCTCCACCACGCGCGCCAGCTTGGAGATTCCCACCACCTTGCTGTTGGGCAGATAGCCGACATGGGCGCGGCCGATGATCGGCGCCAGATGGTGCTCGCAATGCGACTCGAACCGGATGTCCTTGAGCACGATCATCTCGTCATAGCCTTCGACCTCCTCGAAGGTGCGGCGCATATATTCTTCCGGATCCTTCCTGTAGTCCGAGAACCAGTCCTCGAAGGCGCGGGCGACGCG
>DASWOE010000365.1:0-6486 GCA_036398875.1 Rhizomicrobium sp. | reverse complement strand
TCGGTGCCGGTGGCGGTGACGAAAAAGGCGGTCATCGGATTCGCCGTCGCTGGATTTTCCGCATTTCAACTCGACCTGGTCGGCGCCGGCCCTGCGCCGGCCAAGAGGTATGTTCCATCACCGCAAGATTTTTTCCCGCACCACGTCCGCCAGCCGCGCGATCTCCTCGTCCGGGTGCGCCGCGGCGAAGGCCAGCCGCAGCCGCGCCGTCCCGGCCGGCACGGTCGGCGGGTGGATCGCGGTGACGAGGAAACCTTCCTCTTCCAGCAGGGCCGACGCCTTCAGCGCCGCGACGTCGTCGCCCAGCACGATCGGCACGATCGGGCTTTGCGCCAGGGGCAGGTTCAGGCTGCGCGTGAAGGCCTGCGCCTTCGCCAGCGGCTTGCGCCCCAGCGCCGGATCGGCGGCGATGAGGTCGAGCGCCGCGACGGCGGCGGCGACGCTCGCCGGCGGCAGGCCGGTCGAATAGATCAGCGTGCGGGCGCGGGTCTCGATCAGCGCGATCACCGCGCGCGAGGCGCACAGATAGCCGCCATAGGAGCCGAGCGCCTTGGACAGCGTGCCCATCTGCAGATCGACGCCCGCCGCGGCGCCCGCGATCACGCCGATGCCGTGCGCGTCGTCGCTCAGCAGCCAGGAATCGTGCACCCGCGCCAACGCCGCCAGTTCCGCCAGCGGCGCGACGTCGCCGTCCATGGAGAAGACATGGTCGGTGACGATCAGGGCATGGCGGTGACGCGCCCGCTCGGCGCGAAGAATTTCGCCGGCATGGCCGACGTCGTTGTGGCCGAAGGTGACGACCCGTGCCCGCGACAGCCGCGCCCCGGCCCACAGGCAGGAATGCGCCAGCGCATCGACCAGCAGGAGGTCGCCCTCGCCCACCAGCGCCGGCACGATCCCGGCATTGGCGAGATACCCCGAGCCGAACACACAAGCCGCCTCGGTGCCTTTCAGCCGCGCCAGCCGCGTCTCCAGCTCGGCATAGAGCGGGTGGTTGCCGGTGACCAGCCGCGAGGCGCCGGCGCCGGCGCCGTAGCGCTCCACGGCGGCGACGGCGGCGGCCTTCACCGCCGGATGCTGGGTGAGGCTGAGATAATCGTTGCAGGAAAAAGAGAGCAGCCGCCGCCCGCCGCGCATCAGCCACACGCCGTCGTCGCGCGCGGTCTCGACCAACACCCGGCGCCGATGCGCCGCGTCGAGCTGTGCCAGCTTGTCTGTCGCGTAGTCGTCGAGCGAGGACATGGGGTTCCGGTTGCGTGGGTCCGGGTCACCCTATATTGGCTGGCGCGCCATGACGCAAAACCCGGACTGGTACGATGGCGGCCTGCCGCATATCTGGCTGCCCTATACCCAGATGAAGACGGCGAACCCGCCGCTGGCGGCCGCGCGCACGCACGGCACGCGCATCGCGCTGGCCGACGGGCGCGAGCTGGTCGATGGCATCGCGAGCTGGTGGACCGCGGTGCACGGCTACAACCATCCGCACATCGCGGCCGCGATCGCGGCCCAGGCGCAGGTCATGCCGCATGTGATGCTGGGCGGGCTGGTGCACGAGCAGGCCCTGACGCTGGCGCGGCGCCTGTGCGCGCTGGCGCCCGGCGGCATGGAGCGGGTCTTCTTCTCCGATTCCGGCTCGGTCGCGGTCGAGGTCGCGATGAAGATGGCGGCGCAATACTGGCTCAACCGCAACATCCGTGGACGGACGAAATTCCTCGCCTTCCGCGGCGGCTATCACGGCGACACGATCGGCGCGATGGCGGTGTGCGATCCGGAGGAAGGCATGCACAGCCTGTTCGCCGGCGTGCTGCCGCAGCACCCCGTCATCGACCTGCCGCGCGACGAGGCCTCCTGCGCCGCGTTCGACGCCTTCCTCGAACGCCATGCCGGCGAACTCGCCGCCATCCTGGTCGAGCCTTTGGTGCAGGGCGCCGGCGGCATGCTGTTCCACGACGAGAACGTGCTGCGCCGGCTGCGCGCGGCGGCGGACAGATACGAATTGCTGCTGATCTTCGACGAGATCTTCGTCGGCTTCGGCCGCACCGCGGCGATGTTCGCCTGCGAGGCGGCGGGCGTGGCGCCCGACATCCTGACCGTGGGCAAGGCGCTGACCGGCGGCGCGCTGCCGCTGGCGGCCACGCTCGCCACGCGCAAGGTGTTCGACGCCTTCTGGTCCGGCGATCCGGACCATGCGCTGATGCACGGGCCGACCTATATGGGCAACGCGCTGGCCTGCGCCGCGGCGAACGCCTCGCTCGACCTGTTCGAGCGCGAGAACCGCCTCAGGCAGGCCAACGATCTGGGCGCCGCGCTGGCGAAGGGGCTCGGTCCCTGTCTTGGCATGAAGCGGGTGAGGGACGTGCGCGTGCGCGGCGCCATCGGCGTGGTCGAACTCGACCGCATCGACGATCTGAACGCGCTGAAGGCGCGGCTGGTGGAACAGGGCGTGTGGGTGCGCCCGTTCCGCAACATCGTCTATCTGACGCCGGCGCTCACCATCGGCGAGGACGATCTTGCGGCGCTGACCGGCGCGGTGGTGCGGGTGGTGTCCGAGCTTTAGCGCGCCCGCGACCGCGCGAAACCATCGAGGAAACGAAGCCAAACGCGCGCGCCGAAGAACCGCGCAAGCTTACGTCCGGTCCGAATTGACCGGCGCGCGGCGCACCCATAACGTCGCGCCGCATTTCGCCGGAGACGCGCCATGAAACTCTACAATTCCATCGGACCCAACCCGCATGTCGTGCGCATGTTCATCGCCGAGAAGGGCCTCGACATTCCCAAGCAGGAGGTCAACCTCGTCGCCGGCGAGAACCGCCAGGCCGAACATCTGAAGCGCAATCCGCACGGCCAGATGCCGTGCCTGGAGCTCGACAACGGCCAATATGTCTCCGAGATCACTGCGATCTGCGAATATCTCGAAGACAAATATCCCACCCCGGCGCTGATCGGCACGACGGCCGAGGAAAAGGCGCAGACGCGGATGTGGACGCGGCGCGTGGATCTCAACATCTGCGAGCCGATGGGCGCCGGCTTCCGCTATGGCGAGGGCGAAAAGCTGTTCCAGGGCCGCATCGTCACGGTGCCGGAAGCCTCGGCCGGCCTGAAGCGCGTCGCCCAGGACCGCCTCAAATGGCTGGACGGCCAGCTCGCCGGCAAGGACTTCCTGTGCGGGAGCCGCTTCACCCTGGCCGACATCCTGCTCTACGGCTTCGTCGAGTTCGGCATCTCGGTCGGCCAGCCGGTCGATCCGGGCTGCACCAACGTCATCGCCTGGTTCGAGCGCGTCAAGGCAAGGCCCAGCGCAAAGGCCTGATTGCGCACCGTAAATCGCGGCGCCGCGGCAATGTTAATCATGGGATGAATTTCCCCTCCCTTGCCGGGGGAGACATGCTTAACATTTGCCTATGGACGAACTCGAAGGCGGCGAACGCCACATCGCGCGTAATATTTGGGCAATCTGTGTCGCGATCCTGGTCGGTCCCGCGCTCATGGCCTGGATCGTGCGGCTGGTCGCGCTCGGCATGCAATGCGCGCCGGGTCCCGATCCGTGCCGCGGCCTGGCGCTGGGCGGCGGCCTGCGCGATGCGCTGGCGCTGACCTGGTCGATCAATGGCGACACCGCGCTGCTGCTTGCCGTCGCCTTCGTCGCGACGATCGCCGGGCTGTTCGCGCGCCGGCCCCTGATGGCGGCGCTGACCTGCCTGCTTTTGCCGCTGGCGGCCCTGATCGTGCCGATGGCGGCGGTGTTCGTGTCGCTCTATCCCGGCTGCACGGTCAGCGAGGCCGGGATCGGAAGCTGCGAATTGTGGGGCGCGGAAATGGGCATGAGCTTCCACAGCGCGGCCGGCGTGCAGTGGCAGATCTACGGCTTCGTGCCCTACACCTTCGCGGTGGCGCTGATGCTGGGCGTGGTCGGATTGTTCCTGATGCGTCCGCGTCCCGTCGGCCACGCCACCGCGCATACGCGCCGCTTTCCCGAAGACCGCTTCGGCGGACGGGAATAGGGCCTAATAGGGCAGCCCATCGACGGCGCGGACGAGGCCCGAAATCGTCCGATACCACGCCGGCGGTCGCGGTGAACCGGTTGACCGGCGCCAGAAGGAACAGCGCAGAGGCGACGAGGACGGCGCCGCGCAGGCCCGCATCGTCGCGCGCCTCAGACATAGGGCCGCGAGTCGATCGCCGCCGCCAGACCCTTGATCGTGCGATAGAGGAAATAGAGGAAAGCGACGGCAATGATCGGGATGCCGATCAGCACCGGCGCCAGCGCGCAGCCGACCACGAAGAGCGCGAGCCAGATCCAGAAGGCGTGGATCGCGTTCTGGAAATGGCTGTACCAGAGCGTCCCGGCCGCCTCGTCGCGCTTGACATAGGCCAGGATCACGCCCGCCAGCCCGGCGCCGCCGGCGGTCACCAGCGCACCCAGATAGAGGCCGTAGACGATGATCGCCAAGGTCCGCGTGTCGGCGGCCGGCGGGTAGGCTGCCGGAACGGAAGGCTGCGGCGTGGTATCGGGCATGGATTCGATCCCTCCTGGACCGGGATAAGATGTGGACACCGGCCGGACCGCCGTCAAGACGGCGCCGAAAGCGCGCCTTGTGCGTTCTCCGTCATAGTCGGATGGTCTAATCTGCCGGCACCGCCCCTCTAGAGAAGGACCCCTCCCCCCATGAAGCTCATCGCCAAAATCGCCGCCGCGGCGGCCTTTGCCTCGGCGCTGCTCGCGGGTTCCGCGGCCCAGGCCTCCGATCAGACCGAGCTGCTGGCGCGCGCCAACCGCACGGTCAACCATCTGCGCACCGACCCGGCCTTCGCCCAGGCCGCCCGCATGGTGCACAATGCGCGCGGCATCCTGATCGTGCCGCGGCTCATCAAGGGCGGCTTCATCTTCGGCGCCGAAGGCGGCAATGGCGTGCTCCTGCGGCGCAGCGGCCGCGGCTGGAGTTCGCCGGCCTTCTATTCGCTGGCCTCGGCCTCCTTCGGCCTGCAGATCGGCCTGCAACAGGCCGAACTGGTCTTCATCATCATGTCGGAGCGCGCGCTGCGCGGCATCCAGCAGGGCGAGGCCAAGCTCGGCGCCGGCGCCGGGCTGACCGTCGTGACGCTGAGTTCGGCCGCGGAAGGCGCCACCACGGTGCGCGGCGGCGACATCGTGGTGTGGAGCTCGGGCACCGGCGCCTATGGCGGGCTCACCTTCAACGGCTCGATCGTGAAGGCGAAGGACGACTGGAACGAAGAGTTCTACGGCTCCGACGCCACCGTGTCGGGCATCCTGGCCAACCGCTTTTCCAACCGTGCGACGCGCAGCCTGCAGCGCAACATCGCGACCGTGTGGTGATCCGATGACGGCAAAACGCGACATCCTGATCGGCGCCGCCTTCGCGGCGGCGCTGATGGCGCCCCTTCCGGTGCTGGCCGCCGACGCCGGCGGAGAGATCGTGACGGCCATGACCCATGCCGACCTCGCCGGCAAGGCATCCGACCTGGCGGGCACGCAGATGCATCTGCACCACGCGCTCAACTGCCTGGTCGGGCCGGGCGGCGCGGGCTTCGATCCGAAGAACCTGAACCCGTGCGCCAATGCGGGCGCCGGCGCGATCCCCGACACCGCCGACGCCGCCAAGAAGGCGGCGCTGGAGGGCGCGGCCGACAAGGCGCGGGCCGGCATCGCGGCGACCGACCTGGCGACGGCGCAGAAGGACGCGGGCGAGGCCGCCTCGGCGCTGATGGCGGTCCAGTAGCGGCGGCGGGCCGGACGCTATCCCGCGTTCAGCGCCCCGCTGGAGAGCAGCATCGCGAACAGCCGGCGCAGGTTCCGCGCCTGCGGCTCCAGCGAGCGGACATAGCCGGGATGGCGGTTGAGGTCCGGCCGCGCCCGCAAGCCGCCCGGCATCTCGATCACCCAGCCCTTCTCGATCAGCTTGGCGACCTTGCGGCGCACCGTCTCGCGCGGCAGGCCGGTGGCGCGGGCCAGCGCCATGCGGCTGATCAGCAGCGTGTGCTCGGGCGGGATCGTGGTCTTGTAGCTGCCATAGAGTTCGCGCAGCCTGGGATCGTTCATCGCCTTCTGCGAATTGCGGTTGGAGATGGTCATGAACAGGATCGCCGCCTCGTAATCGTGATCATAGGCCTCGCTGACGCTTTCGGCGGAGCGCAGGATGAACTCGGCGACGAAATGGGCGATCAGCCGCGAATGGGGGTGATCGCGGACGGACGGTCCCGGCTCCGGCAGGGCGGGCTCCGGATAGCTGGTTTCGACCACGCGCCTGGCACGCCGCGTTCGCTGGTCCGACATGGATGTCCTCCGAGGTACCGCAACCCATCGCCGCCGCGTGGAGGAGATGCCAATACACCGTTGCGCGCCAAAGTTGAACCCGGCCCCGGGGATAGCCGGCCCGCCGCGGCCTAATCGAGATCGATCCCCGCCGCCTTCAGGCCGCGAAGCAATTCGCGCAGCCTCTCCAGATTGAATGCGGCGAGCCGCGCATT
>DASWOE010000364.1:0-10546 GCA_036398875.1 Rhizomicrobium sp. | reverse complement strand
CTCGCCGCCATGGGGGCCGAGCGTGAGGCCCGTGCCGACGTCGTAGCTTTCGCCGCCGCGCGTCACTTGCGCCGCAACCGCCCACAGCGCGTCGCTGGAGACCGACGGCCCGCGCCGCACATGCTCGCCGAGCCTGGCGCCGCGCAGGCCCCGGCCCGGCGACAGCAGCGAGATCGCGTCCAGGATGTTGGTCTTGCCGGCGCCGTTCGGTCCGGCCAACACCACCGGCGCGCCGCTCACCGCCAGCACGCTTTCGGGATAGGAGCGGAAATTGCGCAGCGTCAGGCGCGTGACGGCGAGGCGGGCGTGCTTCGAGGTTCGCCGCTGCGCGTCGAGCCCCTCAGCATGACGAGAATTGAACTCGTCACCCTGCGGTGCATCGCCCAGCGATGCCTCGAAGGGTGCGTGCGCCGGTCCAGCCAATCTCAGACCCGCATCGGCATGAGGACGTAGAGCCAGCGGGCATCGTTGCCGTCCTCGATGATCGTCGGCGATCCGGCATCCGACAGCAGGAAGCGGATGTCCTTGCCCTCGATCTGGCTCGTGATGTCCAGCAGGTATTTGGCGTTGAAGCCGATCTCCATCGCCGGCGCATTGTAGGTCGCGCTCAGTTCCTCGGTCGCGGTGCCGCTTTCCGGATTGACGACCGAGAGCGTCACCTTGTCCTTCGACACCGCCAGCTTCACGGCGCGCGTCTTGTCGGCGGAGATCGTCGAGACCCGGTCGACGGAATGGGAGAACTCCTTGGCTTCCAGCGCCAGCGCCTTGTCGTTGCCCGAAGGAATGATCCGCTGATAATCCGGGAAGGTGCCGTCGATCAGCTTGGAGGTCAGCTCCACGCCGCTGAAGGTGAATTGGATCTTGGTGTCCGACAGCGAAATCTCGATGGCGCCCTCGGCATCGTCGAGCAGGCGGCGCAGCTCCGTCACCGTCTTGCGCGGCACGATGATGCCCGGCATGTCGCCGGCCCCGTCCGGCAGGTCGAGTTCGAACCGCGCCAAGCGGTGGCCGTCGGTCGCCGCGGCGCGCAGGACCTTCGTCTTGCCGTCCTTGGCGGCGTGCATGTGGATGCCCATGAGGTAGAACCGCGTCTCGTCGCTCGCCATCGCGAAGCGGGTCTTGTCGATCAGCCGCTTCAAATCGTCCGCGGCGAGGCGGAAGCGATGGGGCAGGGCGCCCGCCGCCATCTGCGGGAAATCCTCCTTGGGCAGGCAGGCGAGCTCGAAGCGCACCGTGCCGGCCGAGACCGCGAGCCGCCCGCCTTCGCTGGTCAGCAGCTCGGCCTGCACCTGCGCCCCTTCCGGCAGCTTGCGCACGATGTCGTAGAGCATGTGCGCCGGCGCGGTCGCCGAGCCGTTGCGCAGCACGTCGGCCGGAATGGCCTCGACGATCTCGATATCGAGATCGGTGGCGGTCAGCTTGAGCTGGCTCTTGCCGGCTTCGATCAGGACGTTCGACAGGATCGGAATCGTGTTGCGGCGCTCGACGACGCTTTGGACGTGGCTCAGCGCCTTCAGGAAGGCGCCGCGTTCGACGTTGATCTTCATCGCACTCGCAGATGTGGTTTGGGCTGCTGAAAAACTCGAGGTCCGAGCCGGCCGGGCGGATCGGTAACCCTTTGATCTCCTTGAGTTTCCTGACAGCCGAGACTCAGGTTTCGCACTATAGCAAATACCCCAGAAAGGGCGAAGGAATAATGCGACCGCCGCACGGCGCCGAACTCTGCCGCGGGAAGCCGGTTTTCCGTCCGATCCCGTGCGTCCGGGGGCCTCGATGCGCGGGCGGTCAGGCGAGCGGTGCAAGCCATTTTCGGAAGGCGTCCAGGTCGTGAGACCAGAAGACTTCGACATCCGCATCGGTCAGCCTCTGGACGTCTTTGGGCGCGACGACGCCTTTCAGCAACGCCGCCGTTCGCACGAAACTTCCCCAATGTTCGTGCCAGGCGGTCGCCTTTTTCAGGATGTCGTTTATGCGTTTGACCGAATTGGTTTCATCGTTCGTGACCTTGCATTCCATCGCGAGCACGAAAGTGCCCTCCAAGCCGCAAGCGATATCCACCTCCTGGGCAAGGGTCTTCGTGGAGAAACGGGTTTTGTGCATGAAGGATTTCGGCGGCACGGCGGCGCGCCTATCGATCAATTGGCTGGGAAGCCTGCGCCAGCCATCGGCTTCCAGAAGGGCGGCGACGTCGTATTCCTGCTCGAACGAAAGCCGCTTTCGTCTCGCCGTCGCGACCTTCTGCTGCGCGATGAGGACGGCCGCGACCTTCAGGACGGTGCGAATCTCCTGGCGGCTGGGAGCGCGTCCGGCCTCTCTTGTCCAGCGGACCAGTCCCGGGTCGAGGCGCGGCAGGATCGCGGCTTCGGCGGCGCCGGCCGCCCGCGGATGCGCGGCAGTCCTCTGGTTTTCGGACGATTTCGACCATTGCGGACACAGCAGCTTGAACTGGTCCTGGCTGATCGGCGGCGCCATCAGATGGCGGAACGCCACCCCGTATCCGCTGTCTTTTCTCAACGCGCCCGAGATGTCGGTCAGGAAGGCGGACGCCCGCAAGGCTTCGCCGATGAGCTTTCGCGCATCGCGCACGGCGAAACGCCAGTCGGCCAAAAGTCCGCCGGGCGGCAGGTCTGCAGAATAGAGCGCCTTCGCCCGTGCCGCGTTGGCGACATGCTCCGGCGATATGGCGCCGCTCAACGCGCCGCGTCCGCGAAATCGCGGGAGACACGGCGGCGGGGGCCCGACTTCCTCGACGCGCCGTTGGTCTTCTCGTCACGCACGGTATAGGCGATGGCGGAGAGCAGGCTGGACGGCAGCGGCAACAGCCCGCGGAACGACGACGGAGCCGCTCCCTTTTTGCCGATGCAATGGTGGCGCAGGCTGGCGCCCAGGTGCCGTGCCAAGGGCGGCGGAACGGCATTGCCGATGAGGCGATACTGCGCCGCCCGGGGGCCCGCGAAGAACCAGTCCTGCGGAAATCCTTGAATGGCCGCGCATTCGCGCGGACATAGCCGTCTCAACCCATGCACCGCGTCATGCACCCAATCCTGCTGCGCATTTGCGGTCACCGTGCGCGCGCTTTGGGACAAGTCGGCTACGAATGCGCCCTGCTTGTAACCCCAATGACCGCCGGGACGCGTGACTTCGCTTTTGCCCGGGCTCTTCACGCCTTGGCCGGGCTTCAGCGCCGCCAGTTCCGTCACGAACTTTCCGCTCGGTCTGATGATCTCGCTCTCGCCCAGCGGCGCAAGAGCGGACAAGGCCTCGCCCAACGTGGTCCAGCGTCGCGTCTTCGCCGCGCCGGGACTCTTTGCGTGCGTGGCAAGCGGGAATGGCGGAGGATCGCCGGCGCGGAAGCCGAGCATGAACAGGCGCACCCTGCGTTGCGCAACGCCGAAATCGGCGGCGTTGAACAAACCGACCGCCGTTTGAAAGCCGGCCCGCAACAGCCGGCGCCTGATATAAGCCAAGGCGGAGCCCGGCACGCCGTCCGCCCCGCGCGCGGTAAGAAGCCCGCGCACGTTCTCCAACAGCAGCCAACGTGCATCCAATTCTTCGGCCAGCCTCACGAAATCGTCGAAAAGCCGGCCGCGCGGATCCTTGAAGCCGTGCTGATGCCCCGCGCTGCTCCAGGACTGACAGGGCGGTCCTCCGGCGAGCAGCGGTATGCCGCCTTTGCGCGCCCCGATCTTCGACAGAATGTCCCGGGCAGCGACGTGGCGGATATCGGCCTGCTCGGTGAAGGCGTGGGAAAATGCCCGCCTGCGCCGGTCGATCCGAAAGCCGCGATTTGCCTCGATCGTCGCGATCGCCGAACTGTCGATGTCGGACGCATAGACGTTGCGCCAGCCGGCCTGTTCCAAGCCCAGATCGAGACCGCCCGCGCCCGAAAACAGCGAGATGAACGCAGGATCCGATTCCAAGCCGCAGCCTCTCGTGCCGTTCAGCGCGCAAGAACAAAAGAGAAACGTACACGGATTCGCCGGCCTTGCCAATGGCGGCAAGGCTGACGAACACAGGCCGACTCCGGATTTCCTAGTTTCGCCGCGCCAGCATCTGGCTCAGGAAATCGACTTCCTGGCGGAACAGCGGATCCTCCTCGCACAGGGCCTCGATGCGCCGGCAGGCGTGCAGCACCGTGGTGTGGTCGCGGCCGCCGAAGCGCCGGCCGATCTCCGGCAGCGAGCGCGTCGTCAGCTTGCGCGAGAGATACATCGCGACCTGGCGCGGCCGCGCCACCCGCCGCGCCCGCTGCGGCGAATGGAAATCGCGCACGTCGAGCTTGTAGAACTCCGCCGTCTTCCTCTGGATGTCCTCGATCGAGGTCTTGGCGCCGGGCGCGCTGCGCAGGCCCACCACGTCCTCGAAGGTCTCCAGCGTGACCGGCTTCTTGGTCAGGTCGGTATAGGTCGCCAGCTTGGTGAACACGCCGATCAGTTCGCGCGGGGAGGCATCCTCCATCTCGGCGATGTGCTCAAGCACATCCGTCGATAGAAGCGCATGCGGCTTCAGCCGCGCGAATTCCGCCGCGCGGGCCTTGAGGATCGCCAGCCGCGTGACGCGGTCCGGCTTGTCCAGCGTGACGACCAGCCCGCCCGCCAGACGCGACTTGACGTCGGCGCCGAGGCCTTCGAGCGCCTGGGGGCTGCGGTCGGCCGCGATCACCACGCGGCGGCGCAGATCGGCGAAGGCGTTGACGGTGTAGAGGAACTCCGACGCCGTCGCGGTCGAGCGGCAGATGTGCTGCAGATCGTCGATCAGCAGCACTTCGGCGGTGCGCAGCTCCTCCTTGAACGCCAGCGTATCCTTGCGATAGAGCGCGCCCAGGAAGTGGCGCATGAAATCCTCGGACCGCAGGAACAGCGCCCGCTTGCCGCGCTTCTTGAATTCCAGCGCCGCCGCATTGAGCAGATGCGTCTTGCCGTAGCCGAAACCGCCATGGATGTAGAGCAGGCTGACGTCGTTCTGGGCGCCGTCGGCGAAGCTCTTCGCCGCCGAGAGGCCGAACTCGTTGGCCGGTCCGCAGACGAAGCTGTCGAAGGTCTGCTGCGGGTGCAGCATCCGCGTCCACAGGCCCTTGGCCTCGGCCGCCGGCTCGTCGTCGGCGGGCGCGGCCGGGAACACGGCCGGCACGGACTCGGACCGCATCTCGCGCGCCAGGCCGCCGCCGATCACCGGCTTGGGGATCGACAGCACGACCGAGATGGACGCGGCCTCGGCGCCTTCGGCGCGCAGCGCGCGCTCGATGCGCGCGACATAGCGTTCGGCCACCCAGTTGCGGATGAACGACTTGGTCGTCCCGATCCGGATCTCGTCGCGCTCGAACCCGTCGAGCGTCAAGGGACCGATCCAGGCATCGAACACCGCGTCGCCCAGTTCCCGGCGCAGGCGCTCGCGCGCCCCCGCCCATGCCGCCGGCCAGTCGGGCCGCATCGGCTTACTCGTCATCTGTGCCATTACCCCATCACCCGCTTCTTTTTGACCGGCCCTGGCAGCCCATGCTGCGAAGGCCGGCGAGCCTTTTTTTCTCCGGGCCGTGCGCCCGGCGTCGTTATCGTCCGGTCGTGCTAGACCGCCACCTCTCGTCGCATGCGTCGCTCCCGTGTTCTTTCAGGTTTGTTTCCAGGCAAGGCCCGATGCCTTCCAGCCGTTCTTGCGCCCGCGATGGCGGGCCTCGTCGAGATCGCCCTCGAAGCCGCCCGCCACATTGTAGGCCCTGGCATAGCCCGCCTGCGTCATGGCGATCGCGGCGCTGCGCGAGCGTGCCCCGGATCGGCAGAGGAACAGCAGCGGCACGGCCTTGTCCGGGCCGGCGGCGGCCGCCTGGGCGACGAAGTCGGGGTTGACCTGCATCGAGGGGAATTGCTGCCACTCGACCAGGGCCGCCTCGCGCCCCAGCGGAGTCAGATCGGGCACGCCGACAAAGCTCCACTCCGCCCGCGTGCGCACATCGACCAGCGCCGCCTGGGGCTCGCTTTGGAGCAGGGCCCAAGCCTCGTCGGGCGAGATGTCGCCGGCATAGTCGGACGGAGGATGATCGGCAGCCATGGTCGTG
Source organism: Rhizomicrobium sp. (assembly GCA_036398875.1). GTDB lineage: Bacteria > Pseudomonadota > Alphaproteobacteria > Micropepsales > Micropepsaceae > Rhizomicrobium. The sequence continues at coordinate 4,494 of DASWOE010000364.1, read as the reverse complement.
GATTTTCCGGCAAAGTTCACCCGCGACCGGACAAACATCCAGTCTGCGCAACGTGTAGATTGGAGAATTCAGGGGGTACTGTACTTACAGTCGAAGCCAAGATACCGGAAAGAGACCTCGAATACTGTCGTTATATTATTGTTTGTGTTCGACATCTTTTTCTCGTGCCCACCGAACGAAGGTTAATGTCACGCATTTCCGATTCGCTGACAAGTGAACATATGCCGAACGTTGACGATTCTGTATCAACTTCGTATCGGGCTAAGTCTTTCGTCCGTATAAGGATTTTAGCGTTGACAGCGTTACGCCGCCGAATCAGACACTTACGCGACAGTTCCGCGTCATTGCACCGCAACAATGCACCCGTACAAAGAATTTCAGTCTACGGACAATAAAACGCGGCGCCGCGGTCCGGGTTGCAAAATTCGCCGGCGGACCGGTTATTTACCGATCTTGCCCACGCGCTTGGACAGCCGCGAGACCTTCCGCGCGCCGGTGTTCTTGTGCAGGACGCCTTTGGTGACGCCGCGCATGATCTCCGGCTCGGCGGCCTTCAGGGCCTTCTGGGCGGCCGCCTTGTCGCCCTTGACGATGGCTTCCTCGACCTTGCGGATGAAGCCGCGGACGCGGGTCTTGCGCGCCTGGTTGATCTGCGTGCGCTTGGCCGTGGTGCGGACGCGCTTCTCGGACGAGGCGATATTGGGCATCGGACTTCCTGCTCGAATTCGGAGGCGGGCGTATAGCCCCGTCCCGGCCGGGGGTCAAATGACTATTTGTCCGTGAACCCGGGTTTGCGCTTCTCGGCGAAGGCGGCCATGCCTTCCTTCTGGTCGGCGGTGGCGAACATGGCATGGAACAACCGCCGCTCGAACCGCACGCCTTCCGCCAGCGTCGTCTCATAGGCGCGGTTCACCGTCTCCTTGGTCATCATCACGATCGGCAGGGACTGCTCCGCGATCTTGTGCGCCGCCTTCATCGCCTCGGCCATCAATTCGGCGGCCGGCACCACGCGGCTGACCAGCCCGGCGCGCTCCGCCTCGGCCGCGTCCATGGTGCGGCCCGTCAGGCACATCTCCATCGCCTTGGACTTGCCGACGAAGCGCGTCAGCCGCTGGCTGCCGCCGATGCCGGGCATGACGCCCAGGGTGATCTCCGGCTGGCCGAATTTCGCCGTGTCGGCGGCGATGATGAAGTCGCACAGCATGGCCAGTTCGCAGCCGCCGCCCAGCGCCCAGCCCGCCACCGCGGCGACGACCGGCTTGCGCACGGCCGCGATGCGGTCGTTCGCCTCGGCAAAGAAGTTCTCGCGGAACATCTCCAGGTAGGATTTGGGCGCCATCTCCTTGATGTCGGCGCCGGCGGCGAAGGCGCGGTCCGAGCCCGTCAGAACGATGCAGCGCACGGCGTCGTCGCGGTCCCAGGCTTCCAGCTGCGTCACCAGCTCGGCCAGCAGTTCGCCGTTCAGCGCGTTCAGCGCCTTGGGCCGGTTCAGCGTGACGATTCCGACCTTGCCGTCGATCGTGGCGACGATGTTGAGGTGATTGGTCATTGCCGGCTCCGTGAAACGAGAGTCGATTGCGATCCGCTGGATTCGACAATCGCAAATTGTCATGGCCCGCGAATGCGGGCCATCCAGTTGGCGCGCTCACTTCGTCGAAGTTTGAGCCTGTGTCGTCCGGACGGCCCGCATTCGCGGGCCATGACACCAATAGGAATGCGTCAACCTGAAAGCAACCCGCTCTCGCTGCGCAATCTTACACCGCGGCCGCCGCCGGCGCTGGCGGTGCCGTCAGCGATCAGCTCGATCCCCAGCATTTCCAGCGCGCGCACCAGCTTCATGAGCGAATCCACATTGCCGCGGATGACGCCCTCGCTGGCCTCCATGCGCTGGATGGTGGGAACCGACAATTCCGACCGTTCGGCGAGCTGGCGCTGATCGATGCCCGCCAGGGCGCGGGCGGCCCGCAACTGGGCGGCGGTGATCATGCGGCGACCCCCGGCCCGCTCGCATAAGCGCGGGCCCCATGGTTGAAATCAATAAATTGATGTTTAAGACATGACATATTATGTTTAGAACGTCTATCTGAGTGGTGCAAACCGTGGACTCCCCGGCACTCTTCGAACCTGGCCACAGTGTGGAAACGCCCGTCCGCGCGCAAGCGGGCGGCTGGCATCTTTTCGTGCCCAAGCTCTATTCGGCGCTGCAGGAAGGCTATCGCCTGGGCGATCTGCGCGCCGACGTCTTCGCCGGGCTGACGGTCGCCATCGTCGCGCTGCCGCTGTCGCTGGCGCTCGCCATCGCGAGCGGCGTGTCGCCGGAGCGGGGCCTGTTCACCGCCATCGTCGCCGGCCTTCTCATCTCCGCGCTCGGCGGCAGCCGCTACCAGATCGGCGGTCCGACCGGGGCTTTCGTCGTCGTCGTGTTCAACGTCGTCGCGAAATACGGCTATGACGGATTGGCGGTCGCCACGCTGATGGCGGGCGTTTTCCTGGTCGTCGCGGGGCTGGCGCGGCTGGGCACCTACATCAAATACATCCCCTATCCGGTGGTGACGGGCTTCACCTCCGGCATCGCCGTCATCATCGTCTCGAGCCAGGTCGGCGACATTCTGGGCCTGACGCTGCACGGCGTGCCCGGCGATGTGTGGGGCAAGTGGCAGGCCTATGGCGCCGCGATCGGCACGTTCCATCCTGCCGCGCTTGCGGTCGCGGGCGGCACGCTCGGCCTCATCGTGCTGATGCGCCGATATCTGCCGAGCATCCCGGCCTTCCTCGTCGCGCTGATCGCCGCGGCGGTCGCGGTGCGCCTGCTCGGCCTGCATGTGGGGACGATCGGCACCCGCTTCGGCCAGCTTCCCAACCTTCTGCCGGCGCCGCATCTGCCGCGGGTCGGCTTCGCGCAATTGCGCGAGCTGGTGCCGTCCGCCTTCACGATCTTCGTGCTCGGCGGGATCGAGTCGCTGCTTTCCGCCGTCGTCGCCGACGGCATGACCGGCCGCCGCCACCGTTCCAACGGCGAGCTGGTGGCCCAGGGCATCGCCAATATCGCGAGCGCCTGCATGGGCGGCATCCCCGCCACCGGCGCCATCGCGCGCACCGCGACCAATATCCGCTCCGGCGCGCATACGCCCATCGCGGGCATCGTGCATGCGCTGGCCATTCTCGCGATGCTGGCGGCGCTGGCGCCGCTCGCTTCCTACGTGCCGCTCGCCGCTCTGGGCGCGGTCCTGCTCGTCGTGTGCTGGAACATGGCCGAGCTGGACTCCTTCCGCCGCATCCTCTCGGGCCCGGCGGGCGACCGGGTGATCCTGCTGCTGACCTTCGCGCTGACGGTGTTCGTGGATCTTTCGGTCGCCATCGGCGTCGGCCTGGTGCTCGCCTCGTTCCTCTTCATGCACCGCATGGCCCAGGTCGCCGAGACGCGGATGAACCTGTCGCCGATGGAGGACGATATCGACGACCTGCTGCTGCCCGACGGAACCGCCATCAACCGCGGCGCGCTGCCGCGCGGGGTGGAGGTGTTCCGCCTGAGCGGGCCGTTCTTCTTCGGTGCCGCCGCCGCGTTCGAGGAGATGCTGTCGCGCCCCGGCGGACGGCCCAAGACACTCATACTGGCTATGAATGCGGTACCGCTGATCGACGCGACGGGCGCCGCCACGCTCGCCAAGTTCATCGGCATCGCGCGGGGGCGCGGAACGCGCATCATCCTCAGCGGCCTGCAGGACGACCCCGCCCATGTGCTCGACCAGATGCATGTGGTGGCGCCGCGCGCCGCCGATCTCGCGCACGCCCTGAAACTCGCAAGCGCATAGCCGACACCGCATCGGTCCGGCGCGAAAATCCTTCGCTTGACATGCAACCAAATGGTTGCATATTGAGGCGCATGAGCATGGACGCCGTTTTCCGGGCGCTGGCGGACAAGAGCCGCCGACAATTGCTGGACCGGCTCCACAACGAGAACGGACGGACCTTGGGTGAATTGTGTGCGGGCCTTGCGATGTCGCGCCAGGCGGTGGCCAAGCATCTCGCGATCCTGGAGGCGGCGAATCTCGTCGCCGTCAGGCGCGCGGGGCGCGAAAAGCTGCACTTCCTCAATCCGGTTCCGATCAGCGACATCGCCGACCGCTGGATCGGAAAATTCGAACGCGGCCGTCTCAAGGCGCTCGGCGATCTGAAGCGAAACCTGGAAGGGAAAGAGCCATGAGCAGCAAATATGTCTACGTCACCTATATCCGCACCACGCCGCAGAAATTGTGGGACGCACTGACCAAGCCGGAATTCCAGAAGCAATATTGGTCCGGCATTCATCAGGAATCCGAATGGAAGGCCGGCGCCTCCTGGGCGATGAAATTCTCCGACGGACGCCTCGCCGATGCCGGCGAGATCCTCGAAGCCGATCCGCCGCGCCGCGCGGTGATCAAATGGCGCCACGAATTGCGCCCCGAATTGAAGGCCGAGGGTTTCGGCCGATGCACCTATGAGATCGAGCCGGAC
>DASWOE010000363.1:0-1529 GCA_036398875.1 Rhizomicrobium sp. | reverse complement strand
ATCGAACTGGCCGGCGCGGGGAAGGCTCCGGTCCTCGGCCTATATGCCGGTCTCGACCAGAACATCCCGGCGCAGAACATCGAGGACATGAGGAAGGCGCTGGCCGCGGCCGGCAACACGGCCTCGCGCATCGACGTCTTCCCCGACGCCCAGCACGGCTTTAACGCCGACTACCGCCCCTCTTACAACGAGAAGGACGCCAAGGACGGTTGGACGCGGATGCTCGCCTGGTTTGGGGCGAACGGGGTCCGTTAGCGAACGAAGACCCGCACTTCGCTCGACGTCGCGCCCGGATCGGTGGCCGAGGCGACCGCGAGCCGCGACGCCGGCACGCCCATGTCGGTCATGGAGCGCAGCACCTCCTGCGCATGGGTCTTGGCGGAAGTCTGCGCGATCTGCACGGCCGCCGCGGAGCCGCGCGTCGGCGCAACCGCCACCACCGAGAAGCCGGCATTCGGCTTGGTCTGCAAGGCCTGGCTCAGCGCGGCGTAGAGGATCTGCTGGTAATCGACCCCGGGACGATCGAAGCGGATGACCACCAAGGGCGTGCCGGCATAGGCCAGCGTCGAGGCGGAAATGGAGCCGCCGGCCGAAGCCGCCAGCGGCGCGGAGCCCAGATCGGCGCCATAGAGCTCGCCGTTCTTGATCGCCGACGCCAGCGTGGTGAGATTGGCGCGTTCGTTGGCGACATAGGCGGTCTGGCGCTGGGTGTCTTCCGACGCCGCCTTCAGCAGGCGGTCGATCAGCACGATGGTCTGATTGGTCTCGTCCTCCAGCACGCCGAGCTGGCGATGATCCTCATCGACCGCGCCCGACACATTATAGGTCGCCTGGATCTGGTCGAGCGCGTAGTGCGCCGCCGACGAATCCGACGCGATCGAAGCGCTCAGCGAATTCAGCGCGTTGATGTTGCCGGCCAGGGAGTCGAGCGAGGTCTGGGCGTTGTTCCACTCGGTCACCAGCTCGGGATTGCCCCGGGTCGTGCCGATCTGCAGCCTTGTCGTGATGCGTGCCTTGGATTCGTGATAGGCGCCCGCCGCGTCGGCGCCCTGGTTGCGCAGATCGGTCAGATGCGTCGCATTGGCCGCGAGATGGTCTTCGAGCGTCTGCACCTGTCCGCGCAGGGTCGCGATCGAGGCGCTGACGGCGGTACCGGTGTTGCTGCCCGATTCGATCGGCACAGGCGTGATGGCGACCACCGGCGCCAAGCCCTGGGCCGGCCCCGACGAAGCCGCTGCCGCGGGCATCGTGCCGGGCATGGCGCCAGGCGTCGCGGCCGGCGCGGATTGGTCGTTCTGTGTGGGGGCCGCCGGAACCGCGCCGCTGTCGGCATCGCCCGGGAACATGGCGTCGTCGAGGTCCGAACAGCCGGCAAGACCGAGCCCCGCGGTTAGCGCCAAGACACTGACAAGGCGCAATTTCCGCCCCGCGCCGGTCGCACGAATTCCCCTCATCAGCCGATCTCCGCGCCGCCGGTCCCGCCTCACGTCGCGGCCGGCCTGTCCACAGTTGTTTCGCGCCACGGTATG
>DASWOE010000362.1:0-2421 GCA_036398875.1 Rhizomicrobium sp. | reverse complement strand
GGACATCGCCTTTCGCCGCCGTGCCCGCGATCACCTGCTCGAACGCATCGCGCGACAGGACGATGGTCGCCTCCGCCGCCGCCTCGCGTGTCGTGGCGTCCTTGGTCGATACATCGACCATGCGCGCCGCGCCGGCCTCGTCCAGATGGGTCAGCTTGTTCATGCGCCCAGTCTAGCGCCCAACAACTCCCGTGTCGCCGCTTCGACATCGGCTTGGCGCATCAGGCTCTCGCCGATCAGATAGGTGCCGACGCCGGCATCGGCGAGCCGCTTCAAATCGGCGGCACGGCCGAGCCCGCTCTCCGCCACCACCAGCCTGTCGGCCGGGATGCGCGGCAGCAGCCGCAGCGTCACGCCCGGATCGGTGACGAAAGTCCGAAGATCGCGATTGTTGATGCCGATCAGCTCCGCGCCCAGCGCCAGGGCGCGGTCGAGCTCGGCCTCGTCATGCACCTCCACCAGGACATCCATCTTCCAGTGCGCTGCGTCCAGCATCAGCGTCTTGGCCGTCAGGTCGCCCACCATCGCCAGGATGATCAGGATGCAGTCCGCGCCCCAGGCGCGCGCCTCGGCCACCTGGTAGGAATCGAGCATGAAATCCTTGCGCAGCACCGGCAGGCGCGTCGCCGCCCGCGCCTGGATCAGAAATTCCGGGGCGCCCTGGAAGGACGGCGCGTCGGTCAGCACCGACAGGCAGGCCGCGCCGCCTGCCTCATAGGCGCGCGCCAGGGCCGGGGGATCGAAATCGGCGCGGATCAGTCCCTTGGACGGGCTCGCCTTCTTGATCTCCGCGATCAGGCCATAGCGGCCCTCGCGCCGCGCCGTCTCCAGCGCCGCGCGGAAGCCGCGCACCGGCGGCGCCGCGTTCGCCGCCGTCTCGATCTCGTGGTTCGGCATCCGCGCCTTCGCGGCCGCGACCTCCACGCGCTTATAGGCGGCGATGTCGTCCAGGATGGTCATGCGTTCGACACGGCGACAAGTTGCGCGAGCTTGGCCCTGGCCGCGCCGCCGTCGATGGCCTGCGCCGCCAGCGCCGCGCCGTCACGCAGCTTGTCGGCCTTGCCGGCGACGATCAGCGCCGCTGCGGCATTGATCAGCACGATGTCGCGATAGGCGCCGGTTTCGCCGTCGAACAGCCGCGTCAGCGCGGCGGCATTCTCTTCCGCCGTGCCGCCGGCCAGCGCGCTCTTCGGCGACCAGGAAAGCCCCGCTTCCTCGGGCCCGATGTCGCGCGTCGTGACCTTGCCGGCCGCCAGGATCGCGACATGGCTGGGTCCGGAGATCGCGATCTCGTCCAGCCCGTCGCCATGCACCACCCAGGCGCTTTCCGCGCCGAGCGTGCCCAGCACCTGCGCCAGCGGCACGCACCAGCTTGCGTCATAGACGCCGATCAATTGCCGGCGCACCCGCGCCGGATTGGACAGCGGCCCCAGCAGGTTGAAGATGGTGCGAAAGCCGAGTTCCTTGCGCACCGGCGCGGCATGTTTCATCGCCGGGTGGAAGGCCTGGGCGAACAGGAAGCAGAGCCCCGCCTCGCGCAGGCAGCGCGACGCCCGCGCCGGTGTCAGGTCGATCTTCACGCCCAGCGCCTCCAGGCAGTCGGCCGTGCCGCTTTTCGACGACATGTTGCGGTTGCCGTGCTTGGCCACGGGAACGCCGCACGCCGCGACGACGAAGGCGCAGGCGGTCGAGATGTTCACCGTGCCGATGCCGTCGCCGCCGGTGCCGCACAGATCGATCGCACCGGGACCGGACTCGATCGCGGTCATCGCCGCGCGCATGGCGCGCACCGCGCCGGTGATCTCCTCGACGGTCGGGCGTCGAACGGCCAACGCGCCGAGCAGGGCGGCGATGCGGATCGCGCTCACCTCGCCCGCCATGATCGCGGCGAAGGCGACCGAAGACTGCGCCGCGTTCAGTGTTTCGCCGCCCGCCACGCGTTTCAGGAGGGTGGCGAATTCCTCGCCGCTCATGCCGGCACTTTCGCCAAATCGAGGAAGTTCTGCAGCAAGGCGTGGCCGTTTTCCGATGCGATGCTCTCGGGATGGAACTGCACGCCGTGCACCGGATGGGTCTTGTGCATCACGCCCTGGATGACGCCGTCGTCGCTGGTCGCCGTCACTTCGAGCACGGCCGGCATGCTGTCCGGCGCGATGGTGAGCGAGTGATAGCGCGTCGCCAGGAAATCGTTGTTCAGGCCGCGGAACACGCTTTTGCCGGTGTGATGGATGGTGGAAAGCTTGCCGTGCATCGGCTGCGGCGCGCGCACGATCGTGCCGCCATAGACCTGCCCGATCGCCTGATGGCCGAGGCACACGCCGAGGATGGGATAGCGACCGTTCGCCAGCTTGATCAGGTCCAGGCAGATTCCCGCCTCGTTGGGCGTGCAAGGCCCGGGCGAGAGCACGAGTGCATCCGGCT
>DASWOE010000361.1:0-4593 GCA_036398875.1 Rhizomicrobium sp. | reverse complement strand
GACGCCTTTTCGCGCCTCATCGCCCGCAATGGCGGCGAGGACAATGCCTTCACCACCGAGGACTACACCGCGTTCTACGAGCAGATCGCGCGCGAGCGGCTGAAGCTGGCGATGACGCTGGAGGCCGACCGCATGGTGCATCTGGCGCTCACCGATGCCGGCGTCGCGACGGAGCGCGACGTGGTGCTGGAGGAGCGGCGCATGCGCATCGAGAATTCGCCCGCGGCGCTGGCGGGCGAGCAGGTCGATGCCGCGCTCTATCTCTCCCATCCCTATGGCCGCCCGGTGATCGGCTGGCCGCAGGAGGTGCACCGCCTCGGCCGTGCCGAGGCGCAGGACTTCTACGACCGCCACTATGCGCCCAACAATGCCGTCCTGGTGATCGTCGGCGACGTGACGCCGGACGAGGTCAAGGCCGATGCCGCCGCCACGCTTGCGGGGGTCCCGCGGCGCGCGCTCACCCCGCGCGTCGTCTATGCCGAGCCGCAGCGCCTGGGCGCAGCCCATCTCGACATCGCAAGCCCCGATGTGAGCGTGCCGAACTTCTCGCGGACCTACCGCGTCGCGAGCTATTCCCGGGACAAGCCCGGCCAGGCCGAGGCGCTCGAAGTGCTGGCCGCGCTGCTCGGCGGCGACAGCACCGCGGTGCTCTATCGCAAGCTCGTGATGGAACGGAAGCTCGCCACCGATGCGGGCGCCAGCTATGACGGCGATGCGCGCGACGCCGGTGCCTTCACGGTCTATGCCGTGCCGCGGCCCGGCGTGACGCCGGCGGCCCTGGAGCACGCCGTCGATGCCATTCTCGCCGATTTCGCGCGCGCGCCGCGGCCGCAATCCGACCTGACCCGCGTCAAGACGCAGCTTGTCGCCGGCGAAGTGTTCCGCCGCGACAATCAGCTCTCGCTGGCCACGGCCTATGGCGAGGCGCTGGTCCTCGGCCTCACCGTCGCCGACGTGCAGTCCTGGCCGCGCCGGATCGAAGCGGTGAGCGCGCAGGCGGTGCGTGCCGCGGCCGCGGATTCGCTCGCGCGCGGGCAGTCCGTCACGCTCTATCTGACGCCGGGTCCCGCATGAAACGCTTCCTGGCCGCCGGTCTGCTGCTTGCCGCGCTGGGCGCGCCCGCGCTGGCCGCGGCGCCTCGCGCCCTGGACATCGGACCAGGCGAGCAGGTCTGGTTCGAAGAGGACCACACCGTTCCGATGGTTGCGATCACCGTCGCGCTGCCGGCCGGCTCGGTCTACGACCCGAAGGGCAGGGAAGGTCTCGCCGCCTTTGCCGCCTATCTGCTGAACGAGGGCGCCGGCGCGCTGGACTCGCAGGCCTATCAGGCCGAGATCGCCGACCGCGCCATCCAGTTCGGCATGTCGCCCGACCGCGACTGGCTCATCCTGTCGGTCAGCGCCCTGTCGTCGCAGACAAAGGATGCGTTCCGCCTCATGGCGCTCGCGCTGGCGCATCCGCGCTTCGCTCCCGATGCGGTCGATCGCGTGCGCGCGCAGATGCTCCAGTCGCTGGAGCAGGACGCGACCGATCCGGCGGCGGTCGCCGCCAACCGCTTCTTTCGCGTCTATTTCGGCGATCACCCTTACGCCCATCCGGTGGGCGGCGACGCCGCGAGCCTGCGCGCGATAAGCGCCGCCGATCTGAAAGCGTTCGCCGCCGCCCACTGGGTCAAGGCCGGCGCGAAGATATCCGTGGCCGGCGATATCGACGCGGCGACGCTGGCGGCGCTGCTGAAATCGACCTTCGACCCCTTGTCGGCGGTCGCGCCGCCGGCACCGCCGCTCATCCGTCATGCCGGCGCGCCCGGCGAGAGCGTGGTTGCGATGGTCGTGCCGCAACCGACGGCCGTTTTCGGCCTGCCGGGCATGGCGCGTGCCGACAAGGATTATCTCGCCGGCTATGTCGCCAACTATATCGTCGGCGGCGGGGATTCCGCGTCGCGCCTGACCGACGAGGTGCGCGAGAAGCGCGGCTTGACCTACGGCATTTCCACCGGCCTGTCGGATTTTCACGAGGGCGGCGTCGTGATCGGCCAGGTCGCGACGCGGCGCGACGCGATGGACAATTCGCTGGCCGTGGTGCGCCGCGTGCTGGCCGACTACGCCGCCCGCGGTCCCACGCAGGCCGAGCTGGCGGACGCCAAGACCTATCTGACCGGCTCCTATCCGCTGGCCTTCGCCTCCGATACCGGCATCGCGGCCCAGCTCAACACGTTTCAGCGCCTGGGCCTGCCGCTCGACTATGTGTCGCGTCGCAACAGCCTCATCGATGCGCTTACGCTGGCCGACGTGCGGCGCGCCGCGGCGCGGCTGTTCGATCCGCGGCGCATGACGGTGGTTGTCGGTGGCAGCATCCTGGTCGCCGCCGGGCCGGCGCGGAAACCGGCGTCGCATCGGTGAGTTGATGTATGGTTCGCCCTCCCCTTGCGGGAGGGCAGGCTTCAAAGGAACATCGCGATGTCCGAACTCCCCTTTTCCATCTCCCTCGACCTCGCATTCGCCGCTCCCGGCGCGCGGGCGGATTTCGACGCCGCTTTGACGGAGGGCGAGGCCGCGCTCGCCTGGCTCAGGGACCAGAAGCGCGGCCACGCGCTGGAACTCCTCGACATCGTGGAGCGCACCGACGACATCGCCGCCGCCAAGGCCGTTGCCGAGTCCTGGGCGAAGGACTCATCGGACATCGCCGTGCTCGGCATCGGCGGTTCGAGCCTGGGCGGCCAGGCGCTGCAGGCGATCGCGGCCGCGGGCACGCCCCGCGTCAGCTTTCACGACAATCCCGATCCGTGGTCGTGGCAGGACTTCCTTGCAAGCGTCGATCTCAAGACCACCCGCTTCGTCGTGATCTCCAAATCCGGCGGCACCGCCGAAACCCTGTTCCAGGCGCTGACCGCGGCCGACGCCATCGAGAAGGCCGGCGGCGGCAAATGGCTCAAGCATCATTTCGTCGCCATCACCGAACCGAAGAAAAGCGCGCTGAAGGATTTCGCCGAAAGCATCGGCGCGCCCGCGCTCGATCACCCGCTCGGCATCGGCGGGCGCTATTCGGTGCTCAGCATGGTCGGCGTGCTGCCGGCGCTGCTGATGGGTCTCGACGTCGCAGCATTGCGCGCCGGCGCCAAGGCCGTGGTCGATGCGACCCTGGCGGGCGGGGGCGAGGCGAACGGCCCCCTGGCCGGCGCCGCGCTTCACCACGCCTTGGCGAAGGCGGGCAAGCTGCAGCACACCGTGCTGTGGAGCTATGCCGACCGCCTCGCCACCTTCTCCGGCTGGTGGCGCCAGCTCTGGGCCGAGAGTCTCGGCAAGGACGGCAAGGGCTCGACGCCGGTCGGCGCCGTCGGCCCGGTGGACCAGCACAGCCAGCTGCAGCTGTTCCGCGACGGCCCGAACGACGCGCTCTACACCATCGTCGCGCCGGAAACGAAGGGCGCCGGCCTGGCGGCGCCGGTGGCGCGCGCCCAGGCGCTGGGTCTGGATTATCTCGCCGGCAAGCATATGGGAGATCTCGTCGATGCGGAGGCGCGCGCCACGGCACAGACGCTGTCGCGCAACGGCCGGCCGGTCCGTCAGATCCATGTTCCGACCATCGACGCGCGCAGCGTGGGCGCGCTGATGATGCATTTCATGCTCGAGACGATCCTGATGGGCCGCCTGATGGGCGTCGATCCTTTCGACCAGCCGGGCGTCGAAGAAGGCAAGGTGCTGGCGCGGGAATATCTTCAACGCCCATCCTCCCCTTGAGGGAGGGTCGAAAAATCGCAGCGTAGCGGAGATTTTTCGGGGAGGGTCGTGCGCCGGTGCATAACCCCTCCCCGAATGGCTTCGCAATTCGACCCTCCCGCAAGGGGAGGGTAGAAATACGCCATGAAGATTCGCCGCCTGTCGGAAGGGACCGTGAACCGCATCGCCGCGGGCGAGGTGGTGGAGCGGCCGGCCAGCGCGGTGAAGGAACTGGTCGAGAACGCGCTCGATGCCGGCGCGACACGCATCGACATCGCGGTCTCCAAGGGCGGCGCCGATCTGATCCTGGTCGAGGACGACGGCGAGGGCATGGCGGCGGCCGATCTCGCGCTCGCGGTGGAGCGCCATGCGACCTCGAAACTGCCGGAGGACAATCTCTCGCATATCGTCACCATGGGCTTTCGCGGCGAGGCGCTGCCGTCGATCGGCGCCGTGGCGCGCCTTTCCATCGCCAGCCGCACCGCCGCGAGCCAGGCGCAGGCGATCAAGGTCGATGGCGGCATCGTCGCCGGTCCGGCGCCGGCGGGTTTTCGCGCCCACGGACAGCACGGCACGCGGGTCGAGGTGCGCGAGCTGTTCTTCGCCACGCCGGCGCGCCTGAAGTTTCTGAAATCGACGCGCTCCGAAGATCTGGCGACGCTCGACATCGTCAAGCGTCTCGCCATGGCGCGGCCCGATGTCGGCTTCACGCTGACCCTGGACGGCCGCCGCGCGCTGGACCTGCCCAGTGAATTCGATTTGGCCTCAAGCAGCGAAGCGGTAGGCCGACTCAAAAGACTCGCGAAGATCATGGGCCGAGAATTCGGCGACAACGCCGCGCCGGTGAATGTGTCGCGCGAGGGCGTGACCGTCG